>JAZNTC010000001.1:0-5086 GCA_045591605.1 Acutalibacteraceae bacterium
CCGAAATAGGTGCGGCGCTCGCTGTGACCGAGGATGACGTAACCAACACCCATCGTCGCCAGCATCTCCGCCGAGATTTCGCCGGTGTACGCACCGGACTTTTCCCAATGGCAGTTCTGTGCCGCCACGCCGATGTTCGAGCCTTTCACGACTTCCAATGCCGCCGGCAGATCCACAAACGGAACACCCACCACCACGTCGCACGCGGCATCCGCCACAAGCGGTTTGATCTCGCTGATCAGCGCGGTTGCTTCGGCAGGGGTCTTATTCATTTTCCAGTTACCGGCAATAACATACTTACCCATAATGTGTATCTCCTTTTCTATTAGTCACGGTCCTGCAAGCAAGCAATGCCCGGCAGTTCCAAACCTTCGAGGAATTCGAGCGACGCACCGCCGCCGGTGGAGATGTGAGTCATCTTATCGGCATAGCCGAGACGCTCCACAGCCGCCGCCGAGTCGCCGCCGCCGATGATGGAAATCGCGCCGCTTTCCGCAACGCCCTTCGCCACCGCTTCGGTGCCGGGGGCAAAGTTCGGGAATTCGGACACGCCCATCGGACCGTTCCAAATGACGGTGCCGGCACCCTCCAAAGTCTTCACGTACAGTTCCTGCGTGATGGAGCCGATGTCCATACCCATCCAGCCGTCCGGAATGCTGTCGGAATACACACGCATGTGCACAGCATCGGGCGCGTATTCACGCGAAATCACGTTATCGACCGGCAGGAGAAGGCTCACGCCCTTCTCACGCGCTTTCGCCATGAGGTCACGCGCGAGATCCAGTTTGTCGTACTCACAGATGGAGGTACCGATCTGGTGACCCTGCGCAGCAAAGAAAGTGTACGCCATACCGCCGCCAATGATGAGGGTATCCACCTTTTCGATCAGGTTGTTGATCACGCCAATCTTATCCGACACTTTCGCGCCGCCGAGGATCGCCACAAACGGACGCTTCGGATCTTCCAGAGCGCCGCCCATCACGCGGATCTCCTTCTGAATGAGGTAGCCACACACAGCCGGCAGATAGTCCGCCACACCGGCCGTGGAAGCGTGCGCACGGTGAGCCGTGCCGAACGCATCGTTCACAAAGATATCGGCCATGGAAGCGAGTTCCTTCGCAAACGCGGGATCGTTTTTGGTTTCTTCTGCGTGGAAACGCACGTTTTCGAGCAACAGCACTTCGCCCGGTTTCAATGCCGCGGCTTTCGCCTTGGAATCCGCGCCCACCACGTCTTTCGCCATGATCACGTCACGGCCGAGCAGTTCCGCCAGCTTATCCGCCACAACCTGCAACGACAACTTGGTGATGTCGTCCTTCGCCTTTTCAAGGAGAGCTGCCGTCGCCGCTTCTTGCTCGTTTTCGGGCAGTTCGGCAACCTTCTTCGCTTCCTTCTTGTTCAGCTTCACCTTTTCGTTCAGCACGTTGTGCGGACGACCCATGTGGGAGCAGAGGATGACAGCCGCACCGTTATCCAGCAGATACTGAATGGTGGGCAGAGCACCGAGGATACGCTTGGCATCGTCGATCTTGCCATCCTTCAGCGGCACGTTGAAGTCGCAACGCACCAAGCAACGCTTGCCGGACACGTTGATGTCTTCGATGGTCTTTTTGTTAAGGTAGTTCATAGATAGTTCCTCCTTAAAAATATGGAAAGCGAGCGGTGTAAAAGTTCCAAAAGACCCCTTACTCCCCCATTCTATTACCGTAACAGTATTATACCGCGCAACGGCATTTTTTTCAAGTTATATTTGCCAAAAAAGAAAATTTCTCAATAAAAAACAAAAGTGTGAATGTTGCAAGCGAAACACTCCACACTTTTGCACAGAATTATTTATCCTAATGGCGGGGAACCCTCTCCGAAAGGGTCATGGTCAGCACCGCCGCAAACATACCGAGTGCCGCTTCAACCACCGAAGGAATGGAACAATATGCCAACGCCGCCGTCTGCCCCACAACGAGAAACACCAAGCGCGACACGCTTGCCGCCAGTGAAAGTGTCGCCGTGGCCACCGCCAATCCGCGCAAGTGATGGGCGGTTTTCTCTGCACCCGACATATACTTTGCCGTTTCCAGCAAGAACAGCAATATCCATGCATAGAGAAAAAACTCATACACCGCAGGCGAAATGTCCACCGACGAGGCAAACACCACGTTGTACCGCGCCAAACGGGCAAACGCCCACAGCGGCAACAACAACCACAGCCATTCTTCTGAAAACGCGTGGTATTGTGCCGCGCGCACCGAGGAAATGCCGATGGCAATGCCGCACACCATGGCCAACGCCAACGTGAGAATCAACACCATATGCTGTGTGCCACCGGTTGCAGCCAATGTGTTCATATCGGTTTGATACCCTTTGAAGAACAAAAGGATGATGATGACACCTGTCAAAACGCCGCCGACAGCCAAGATGCGGCGACCCCACCAACGGAACGGGTGATCGGGCGAGAAAAACAGCCCCATAAACCACACGGTCAAAAACAGACCGCCGAAAAAGCCGCTTACCATCGACACCGACAGCAATACACGATCCGCCGCGCTGACCAGTTGGGCAAAGGGTGCCGGCGCAACCCCTTTCCACATAAACCGCACGATGTCCCACAGCGAACTTACCGTGAGCACGGCGCCAAATGCCGCACCGCTTGCCGACAGCACACGGTTTTCATGTGCAGGCGCGGTGTAGTCTTGCTTGGCACGACCAAGTAAAAACAGTACCGCCGCCACCACCGCCATCGCGATGAGCAAGGGGTAATTGATGTGGGTGAGCGCATTGCCGTTACCCACTGTGGCGGGCAGAGCGAGCACACGCCACACCGTGACCAGCACGGTGCCCACCAACATCGCCAAACCAAGCAATTTGTTACGCATAACAGCTCTCCTCGCCACCATAGTTTACCGTGCATCCAACGGCACGTATTCCGCCGATTTCGCCAGCGATTTGTACGCCGGACGCATGATACGGCTGGCGGTATACAATTCTTCGGTGCGGTGTGCACACCAACCGGCACAGCGCGCCACCGCAAACAGCGGTGTGAACAGTTCCGACGGGATACCCAGCGCTTTGTACACAAGACCCGAATACATATCCACGTTGGCACACATCGCCTTGTCGCTGCCCTTTACCTCGGCAAACACCTGCGGTGTGAGACGTTCCACCGTTTCCAGCAAACGGAACTCATCACCGAATCCGCGATCTTCTGCCAAGTCGCGCGCGTGTTTTTTCAAAATCACGGCACGCGGATCGGACAAGGTGTACACCGCGTGACCCATACCGTAAACCAGACCGCTGTGGTCCCCTTCTTCGCCGCGAATGATACGCGCCAAGAAATCCGCCACTTCATCATCGTCACGCCAGTTGGAAATACCCTCTTTCAGATATTTCAGCATCTGCATCACTTTGATGTTGGCACCGCCGTGCTTGTGCCCTTTCAGCGAGCCGATCGCCCCGGCAATGGTGGCGTAGGTATCGGTGCCCGAGGAGGACAGCACACGGGTGGTGAAGGTGGAGTTGTTGCCGCCGCCGTGTTCCGCGTGCAACATCAAGCACAGGTCGAGCAACTTCGCCTCTTCGTGGGTGTAACTCTTGTCGGGGCGCATACTGTACAGAATGGATTCCGCAATGGACAGATTCTGCGGCACGGGGTGGAAGAACATACTCTTGTGATCGTAGTGACGGCGCTTCACCTGATAGGCATAGGTCATGATGGTGGGCATCCGCGCAATCAGTTTCAGTTCCTGCTCCAGCACGTTCTGCAAGGAGAGATCGTCCGCTTTTTCATCGTACGAATACAGCGCCAGCACCGAGCGACCGAGTTGGTTCATAATGTTGGGCGAAGGTGCTTTGATGATCATATCCTCCGCAAAATATTCCGGCAACTCGCGGTATTCCGCCAAAATCGTGCGCAGATCGCGCAGTTGTTTTGCCGTGGGAAGCGAGCCGAACAGCAGCAGCCACACGACCTCTTCAAACCCGAAGCGGTTTTCGTTCATACAGCCGTTGACCAGATCTTCGATGTTTTGCCCACGGTAGGTCAAACGACCTTCCACAGGGAACTTTTCGCCTTCATCCAGCACGTAACCGTGCACGTTGCACACACGGGTCAACCCGGCCATCACACCGGTGCCGTCCGCGTTGCGCAAACCGCGCTTTACGTTATATTTTTCATAGGTTTCGTTGGAAAACCGCTCATGTTTGTGCAGCTCTTCGCATAACGATGGAAGGAGCGAGGATGCAAATGCCATAATCTTCCCAGACCTTTCTATCCCCCAATTTAGGGAATATACAATACTTAAATTTCATTCTACCCTCTTTTATACGGTTTGTCAAGGCGATTTTTTGAAAAATGAAAGTAAAATGACGCGAAATTTCAGTTTTTCGAATTTCGCGGTGTGTTTTTCGGGAATCGGTGTCAAAAAATGAAGGTTTTTTCGTTTCTTTATTCAGAAAGGATGTTGTGTATGAAAGGATATGTATGGTTGACCGTGAGCACGGTGGCGGTGATGATGCTGTTGCCTCTGCCCTCCTACGGATTGCTTGTCAAAACGGAGGACGTTACACCCCCGCCCGCGGTGTCTGCGCCACCCGAAACGGACGAGCCCACCGTCGAAAAAGAAGAGGATGCGTTTCGGGTGCTGGATGCCGCATCGGGCAACATCATCGAAATGAGCGAACGGGACTTTCTCATCGGGACGTTGGCGGCCGAAATGTACCCCTCCTATCATCCCGAAGCGTTGAAGGCGCAGGCGGTGGCGGCATATACATACTATTGCTATCAACGCGAAGGGGCGCGTGCCGACGGCGAGGAGGCAGATTTTTCGGACGTGCCCTCCACCTTTCCCACCTTGTATACTGTGGAGGGGATGAAAGCGCGGTGGGGCGACCAATTCGACACGTACTACCAAAAATTGGCGCAAGCGGTGGATGCGGTGTACGGGGAACTCATCCGCTACGACGGGGAGATCATCATGGCGGTGTATCACGCCATGTCTGCCGAACAGACCGAAACGGCAGGGGTGATCTGGGGGCGCGATCTCCCCTATCTCAAAGCGGTCGAATCGCCCGGCGATACGGCGGCGGACACCTA
>JAZNTC010000002.1:0-14611 GCA_045591605.1 Acutalibacteraceae bacterium
ACCCACTGACAACTCCTTGGCTCACAGAACGACATGGCTACGATCCGACTTCAAAGCGGGCTGTTTCGGCGCTTTTTGCCCCGCTTGTTCTCGCAAGGTGAAAGCCTTGCTTCGCCCAATCGGGACAAAAATCTCTCGAAATTTCCTCGCTTTGAAGTCGCAGATTTTGGAAAAAGCGGATTTGCGTTCTGTCAAGGCAAAAGCGGAGGTAATCCTTGCGGATTGCCGAGCATTTTAACGCCGACAGGGCGTACATCCGCCTTTCCAAAACGGAGTTCGTATTCGATGGTTTAACCTATGCAGACCGCGCGCCGAATATTACAACTGCTCTTTGATGCGTTGTAACGCACCCTTTTCCAAACGGCTCACCTGCGCTTGGCTGATCCCGATCTCCGCCGAAACCTCCACCTGTGTCATGCCTTTAAAAAAACGCAACCCAAGTATTTTCTTTTCGCGCTCCCCGAGCGAGCGGATTGCCTCTTTCAGTGCGAGTTCTTCCAACCAATCGCTTTCGTCGCAGGTATCCCCGATTTGATCCATCACGTAGATGGTGTCGCCGCCGTCGGCGTACACCGGCTCATACAAACTCACCGGCTCCACCACCGATTCCAGCGCCATCACCACGTCTTCGCGCGGCACGTCCAGCGCCCGTGCGATCTCCTCCACCGTCGGCTCACGCTGGGTATCCACCGTCAACTGCTCTTTTGTCTGCATGGCGCGATATGCCAAATCGCGCACCGAACGACTGATGCGCAGGCTGTTGTTGTCGCGCAGATACCGCCGTATCTCGCCGATGATCATTGGCACGCCGTAGGTGGAAAACCGCACGTTTTGCGTGATGTCGAAGTTGTCGATCGCCTTGATCAGCCCGATGCACCCCACCTGAAACAGGTCGTCGGGATTTTCGCCGCGTCCGGCAAACCGCTGAATAACGCTGAGCACCAACCGCAAATTGCCCTCTACCATCTCGGCCCGTGCTTTGGGGTTTGTCCCCTCGCGCATTTCACGCAACAGCCGCATTTTTTCCGCTTCGGTCAACACCTTTAACGTGGCGGTGTTCACACCGCAAATCTCCACCTTGCCGAGCATCCGCATACCACCTTTTTGATGTATTCCTTCACAGTATGGGCACGGGCGACGGCGGTCATTCAATGGGACATCGCAAGAGCGTACGGAATCTTTTTCCTTTTGGTATTCCTCGCTAATTGCACAAAAAATTGCCTTGAAATTTGTGCAACATTCCTTTTTTCGGCGAAAACTATCGACAAGAAGGGGCGTTTTGTGGTATCATACTATAATGTGATTATCAAACCAAACCGACAACCCACCATTTTGGGAGGATTTCTTATGAACAAAAACATTGTGCGCGGAGTGGCTCTTTGGCTGTCGCTCTGTCTGCTGATATGCACCCTCACGGCGTGCGGCGGCAAGTCTGAAACGCCGCCGGAATCCACTGTCACCACCCTGCCGACCGAGGAGATTCCCCCGGCCGACGATCCGGTGTATCGCGACACCTTGGTGGTGGGATACGATGCCTTTTCGGGTAAATTCAGCCCCTTCTTTTCCAAAACCAAATACGACAGTGACGTGGTGCGTGTCACCTCGGTCACCTTGCTCGGCACCGACCGTGACGGCAACGTGGTGCAAAAGGGTGTCACGGGGGAAACGGTGGCACACAACGGCACCGATTACACCTATCGCGGCATTGCCGATTGCACCGTGACACAAAACGAGGACGGCACGATAACCTACGATTTCGCCTTGCGCGAGGACGTCAAGTTCAGCGACGGGCAATCCCTCACGGCAGACGACGTGATTTTTTCGATGTACGTGCTGTCCGACCCGACGTATGACGGCAGTTCCACCTTCCATGCCCTGCCGATTCTCGGCATGGAGGAATACCGTTCGGGTGTGACCGCCGCCGTGGCGGAGAAATACGGCGCACTCGCCGATCTGATTTGGCAGGCAGGACCCGAAGCCACCGTGTTTAACAAGTTCACCGAAGAGCAGTACAAAGCCTATTGGGGCGACGTGTTGGACGCGGCAGGCGAAGCCTTTGTGGGTGCTATTGTGGATTACTGCATGGACAACCACCGCGACTATCTGGCGCTGTGCGGCGGCAACGACGTTGCGCTTGCCATGTATTCTTGGAGTTACGGTGAACCCACCATCGAAAAGGATGAAAACGGCAACGACGTGTTCGTCTCCTTTACCGACAATGCAGGAACCACCTACGATATGGTGAACACCGTTCCCACCAAAGCGGATTTCTGGCAGTTGTTGCGCACCACGTACGGCAACGATTTTTCCGAAACAACAGGGCTCGACCGTGAGCGCACCGGCACCGTTATCCACCCCATTCGCGACTATTTGAAAACCGCGTTCATCACAATGGAAGGGGTGAAGGACACCGCGTCCGGCGGTGCGGTCGACCACATTGTCGGTATTGAAAAGACGGGCGAATACGGCGTGCGGCTCACCATGAGCTCCCACGACCAATCCTCGCTTCATCAGCTGAACATCACGGTGGCACCGCTTCACTATTACGGCGCGGACGATGCCTACGATTACGAACAGCACCGCTTCGGCTTTACCAAAGGCAACCTGTCGGATGTGCGTGCCAAGACCAATGCACCGCTGGGTGCCGGTCCGTATGTGTTTGAAACATACGAAAACGGCGCGATCACCTTCCACGCTAACGAACAGTATTATAAAGGGTGTCCCAAAACGCCCCACCTCTTGTTCCGCGAAATTGCCGCAGCCGATCGTCTTTCGGGTGTGATCGACAGCACATTGGACGTGACCGCCCCCACCTATAACAGCGAAGCGGTGGACACGCTGGCGGCGAACAGCGCCCTTGTGTCTGCCTTCACGACCGATAACCTCGGTTACGGTTATATCGGCATCAATGCCGACCGTGTCAAAGTGGGCGACGATAAGGGAAGCGATGCATCGAAAAACCTGCGCCGTGCGTTTGCCACCTTGTTTGCGGTGTACCGCGAAAGTTCCGTGCGCGCATGTTACGGCGACAGCGCTTCCATCATTCAGTATCCCATTTCCAACACGTCGTGGGCGGCACCGCGCGCGGATGAGGAAGGCTATTCCCTCGCCTATGCGACCGACGTAAACGGCAACGCGCTGTATACCGCCGAAATGACCGAAGAGGCCAAATACAATGCCGCTCTGACCGCCGCTACGGACTTTTTGAAAGCGGCCGGTTACATGTGGGATGAAACCCTCGCGGCATTCACTGCCGCTCCCGTTGGTGCCAAACTCACCTACACTTTCATTTTACCCACCGACGGTGCGACCGTTCTCCCCCATCAAGCAGTGGTGGAAAACGTGAAAGCCGCGTTGGCGCGTGTGGGCATCACGCTGGACATTGTCGCCCCCACCGATGCCGATCAGTTGTGGGATTCTTTGGAAGCCGGCACGGCGGAGATGTGGTCGGCGGCGTGGTCGGCTAATCCCGATCCGGATATGTACGCCCACTACCACAGCGCGAATGTGGTGAGAATGGGCGGCACCAACACCAACTATTACGGCATTGCGGACGATATGCTGGATGCCACCATTTTGGAAGCGCGGCAAGAGGCGGATCCAGCCGCCCGTAAACTCTTGTATAAAACGTGTCTGGACACCGTGTTGGATTGGGCGGTGGAAATCCCCTCCTATCAGCGGCAAAATGCCGTGGTGTTCAGCCGCGAACGGGTCAACCTGTCCACCGTCACCGCCGACATCACCCCCTATTGGGACTGGCTGAACGATATTGAGTTATTGGAGATGCAACCCATCGCATAAAGAGGGGCGCGGTACGTACGCCTTCTTTCCGGATATTGACGGAACGGTGCTTGTGGGCAAGATGATGACCTCTGCCGTGATCGAGGCAATCACACGGGCGCGCGCCTTGGGGCACAAGGTGTGGCGGTGGCGATCAACGCCATGTTAGACGGCGATCTCGGCGCGATGCAAAATTGCGATAACACACAATAAAAACGACCTTTGGTCAAATGACCAAAGGTCGTTTTTTGTTACCGTTCAGACGTCCGTATAAGTGTATCACTTTACGCATCCGCCGTCTCCATTTCCGTGCGCAGACGGCGGATAATCTTTTTTTCCAAACGCGAAATGTAGGATTGCGAAATACCAAGCAGATCCGCCACCTCTTTTTGGGTGTGTTCCCGTGCGCCGCCGATGCCGAAACGCAGTTTCATAATGGTCTGTTCCCGTGCGGACAAGCGTGCAATACACGCATACAGCAGGTTTCGTTCCGCTTCCCATTCCACCCCACGGTGTATCTCGTCGGGGTCACTGCCCAATACGTCGGACAACAACAACTCGTTGCCGTCCCAATCCACGTTCAGCGGCTCGTCGATGGATACCTCGCCGCGCTGGGTGGCACATTTGCGCAGATGCATTAAAATCTCGTTTTCAATGCAACGGGAAGAATAAGTGGCGAGTTTGATGCCGCGCGACGGGCAAAAGGTGTTCACCGCTTTGATCAATCCGATTGTACCGATAGAGATCAAGTCCTCGATTCCTACCCCCGAGTTTTCAAATTTGCGTGCAATATACACCACCAACCGCAGATTGTGCACGATCAACTCTTCACGGGCCGACGACTCCCCTGCCGCAATGCGGTCACACACCGCGCGTTCCTCCTCTGCCGAAAGCGGAGGCGGCAAGGTATCCGTTCCGTTTATGTAATACATCTCGTAACACGCGACACGGCACAGAAACCACCGCCACAGACGTTTCAACATACCGCTACTCTCTCCTTTTCTCCAGCTAAAAACGGCGTGCCGATCAAGGCATGTCCCTTTACATCGCCACTCACCGCTACAAACATACCGCTCACCTCACGCACAACGCCGTCACATATCACCCACAATCCTTCGGGGCAAAAGGCAGACAACACACCGCGACCGCCAACCGACGTGTAGGGAATCAGCCGCGCACCGGGCGGCGGCACGGTGCATGTCGGATTCCACGTGGGGGGGAGCATTTCGCACAATGTGCGGTAGGGCACCACCGCTACCGCCGCACCCGAAAACGGTTCACGTAATGCATTGCCACTGTCGTACATTGCCGGCAAGGTTACCGCCTTGCCACCGTGTAGAATGCGCAGTTGATAGGTATGCCCTGCGGCGTTGCGCCGCGCCGTCACCCGACCGTACAAACACAGCAAGACATACGCCGCAGCGGTGCATCCGATCAGCAACAGCGGCGAGATGTTCATGTACACCACCCCGTTGACCACCGCCAACCCTTGCGGTGCGAGCAGCCACCACACCGCCACTGCCACCCCTGCCGTGGCAGAGGAAAGCAAAAACATCAACCCACACCGTTTCCACAGCGATTGCCGCCCGAAGGCGACCCACACGGTAAGCAAAGCCGCGGCGGCTTTATACACCACCGCCATCCACGGCGGCAAGGGCGGCAACAGCACAACACAGCAGGTGAGCGCCCCCACCGCCGCACCGCACACCGTGCGTCCGCGGCGATGCGGCAAGCGAAGCAGGCGCGCCGTCGCGTGCAGAAGCAAAAAATCCATCACCCAGTTGACGGTGAACAGAATATCCATATACAGCACCACGGCGCTCGCATCCTTTCGAGGATAGTGTAGCATATACGAAGCGGTGGATTTTGCCGAAACGAAGACAACAAAAAAGGAAGTTGTGAAATTCACAACTTCCTTTTTTGCAATAAAAATAATCGTTTTGCCGGCGGATCACATTGGTATCAATGTATTCCCATATTTTGCGATAACCCTTTTCACCGCAAACAATGTGATCGTGGTAGGGTATCTGCCAAATGTTCTTTCCGCATTCCCGATTGCAATACCGTTTTAACAGCGACACAAATTTGGGCACCCTACAATTTTCCCAAGCAAACAGCATCTGTCTTTGACACATATTGTCAAAAAATACATTCTCGGACAGCTGTAATCGTACCCTTTTAGCCTTGTTGGCTTTCGTTTTGGCAACATACGGCATTATCCCAACCAGTTGCGGTCGGTTTCGTAGTTGCGCGGACGTTGCATCAACGCTTCCAGCGCATCTTTCGGCGGCATATTCTCGTAACAAATGCGATAGCATTGCTCCGAAATGGGCAGTTCCACACCCCACGTTTGTGCCAGCGTGCGTGCCGCCGCCACCGCGAGATACCCTTCCACCGTGCCGACTTCCGCAATCGCTTCGGAGGGGGCAACGCCCTGCCCGATCAAAACGCCTGCGCGGCGGTTACGGGAATGCATGCTGCCGCAGGTGACGATCAAATCGCCCATACCCGACAGACCTGCAAAGGTTTCGGGACGTGCTCCCATCGCCACACCGAGCCTCGCGATTTCGGACAAGCCGCGCGTCATCAGTGCCGCTTTGGCGTTATCCCCTATGTTCAATCCATCGGCAATGCCGGCAGACAAGGCAATCACATTTTTCATCGCGCCGCCAAGTTCCACTCCCACCATATCGGTGCTGGCATAAATGCGGAAATGACGGTTCATCAAAATCTTCTGCACTTGTTCCGCCATGTCGGGATCGGCGGCGGCACTCACCACCGAAGTGGGGATGTCGCGTGCCACTTCCTCGGCGTGGGAGGGACCCGAAAGCACCGCTATGCGTGCTTCGGGCAACGCCTCACACAGCACGTCGCTGAACAGGCGGTGAGTTTTGGCATCAATGCCTTTGCCCACGTTCACAAGCAGAGCGCCTTTCGGCAACACGGATTTCAGTTTTTCCGCCATTTCCACAATGGCGAAAGACGGCACCGCCAATACGGTGAGATCCGCCGTCCCAACACAGGTGAGATCGTCGGTGAGTTCAATACGCGGTGAAACGGGCACACCCGGCAACAACTTTTTGTGTTGTCCGTGGCGGCGAATGGATTGAATCTCCTCGGGAAATGCCGACCACAAGGTCACGTTATTTCCGTATCGCTCCGCCATCACAGCCAATGCCGTGCCCCAACCGCCGGCACCCAACACCGTTACGTTGGCCATTTGCTCACCCCTCCTTCTTACCGAACGAGAGTTTTCGCTCGGTGCCTTGAATCAGGCGTTTGATGTTGCCGTGGTGCATCGCCCACAAGATCACCACCACAATGCTCACCAGCACGGTGGCAAACACAATCACTTCTGTCGGGTCGCCGTCCACGAAACGGCGCAACAGGAAGGTGGCAGGAATGGCGGTGGCCGCCCCACACAACGAGCCGAGCGACACCATGCGCCAGATCGCCACCATTAGAGCAAACACCAGAATGACCGCCAGCGCCACGCGCCAATCGGTCACGAACAACATGCCAAGCCCCACCAGCACCCCTTTGCCGCCGCGGAATCCGAAGAACACGGGAAAGGTGTGACCAAGGGTGCAAAACAGACCTGCCACGTATTGCCCTGCCATGCGCACATGATCGGCAGGCAACGAGGGGGCAACCTGCGCACATCCCCACGAAAGGATCACGCCGCCCAGCCAGCAGGCGAGCATGCTTTTGCCCACATCGCCCAGCGTGGTCCACACGGCAGGACGACTGCCGAAGGTGCGCAACACGTTGGTCATGCCGGCATTACCGCTGCCTACTTCACGGATATCCTGCTTTCCCACCGCACGGGACACCAAAATGGCGGTGTTGATACTGCCGAGCAGATACGCCACGACCGCACAGCACAGCAGATACGGCCAGTAAGATAACAAGTTCAAAAACATACAATCAATCCTCTCGCTCACGGACGATGAAGCGGATGGGCGTTCCTTCCAACCCGAAGGTTTCACGAATTTGGTTTTCGAGATACCGCTGATAGGAGAAATGGAACAATTCCGCGTTGTTGACAAAGAATACGAATGTGGGCGGTTTGGTGGCGGCTTGTGTCACGTAATAGATCTTGAGCCGCTTGCCCTTATCCGTGGGCGGTTGCACACGCGCCGTCGCGAGTGCCAACAAATCGTTAAGCATACCCGTGGCAATACGGGTACAGTTTTGCTGATGCACGTAGTTGATCAGTTCGAACAACCGCGGTAGACGTTGCCCCGTTTTCGCGGAGATAAAGATGAACGGCGCATAGGACATAAAGCTGAAATCGGTTTCCAGTTGCTTGCGCATCACCGTCATGGTCTTATCGTCTTTTTCCACGGCATCCCATTTGTTCACCGCAATGATGCAGGCTTTCCCCTGCTCTTGCGCCAACCCTGCCACCTTGCTGTCCTGCTCGGTGAAACCGACAGTGCCGTCCAACATAATCACGCACACGTCCGCGCGTTCGATCGCCATTTGGGCACGCAGAACGCTGTAACGCTCCACGTCGTCCTCCACACGGCTTTTACGGCGCAAACCTGCCGTGTCCACAAACACGTAGTGTCCGTATTCGTTTTTCACTTCGCTGTCGATCGCGTCACGGGTGGTGCCGGCAATATCCGACACAATACTGCGTTCCTCCCCCGTGATGGCGTTGACCAGCGAGGATTTTCCTGCATTCGGGCGACCGATGACCGCCACGCGGATGAGATCTTCCTCTTCCTCCTCTTCCTCGGCAGGGGGCAAATGCTCCATCACCGCATCCAGAAGATCGCCCGTGCCGTGACCGTGCACCGAGGACACCGCGATCGGGTCACCAAGACCCAAATTGTAAAACTCATAAAACTCCGCCGGCATATCCCCCACACGGTCGCATTTATTCACGCACAGCACCACGGGTTTGCCGCTGCGTTGCAACATCACCGCCACGTCCATATCGTTTGCCGTGACACCGGCCGTCACGTCGGTCACCAAAATGATGACTTCCGCCTGCTCAATCGCCAGTTGCGCTTGGTGGCGCATGTGCGACAAGATCACGTCGTCGGCGCGCGGCTCAATGCCGCCCGTATCCGCGAGCATAAAGGTGCGCCCGTCCCATTCGCACGGGGCAAACAAGCGGTCACGTGTGACACCGGGGGTGTCCTTCACGATGGCCAGCCGTTGCCCGATCAATTTGTTAAACAAGGTGGACTTACCCACGTTGGGGCGTCCCACGACCGCTACCACCGGCCGTCCTCCCGTTATCGCCATTCGGATTCCTCCTTACTGCGGTTGCCGAAGCAACAATCGCACAAAGTCCCCCCCGCTGCCATCGGTGATGTGAAGCGGCACGCCCAGCGCCGCCTCCACCTCCTCAGGGGTGGTATCGTCCAAGAACAAGTCGCCTTCGCGGCGCAACATGCTGGCGCAGATCGCCACTTCGTCCTTTTTCACGTCTTTCAACTGCTCAATCAGGTCGCCGCCTGTGAGCAACCCTGCCACGGTGATCCGTTCGCCGAAAAAGCGATTGACCACCGCCACCACCTCCACCGAAAGAGAGGGGAATTTTTCGTTGGCACGCGCCACCAATTCACGCAAAAACGGGGCGGCCGACACACCGGTTGCCACCACCAGACGGCGCGAGGACGCCTCGCCCTCTGCAACCTCCAAGGCGGTGTCAAACTCCTCTTTCATCAACGCCATCATGCCCACGCCGTTTTCCAACTGGGCAAAATCACCGTAGCGTTCCGCCGCAGGAATGGGCATTTCTGCCGTGAGATAAAACTCATCCGAGGGGAAGAACAGGCGGTGTCCGTTCGCCGCTTCCAGGCGGTCCGCCATCCCTTCCATCCGCGCGATCACGTCCGCCGCCTCTTCACGGGTGAAGGGGCGAAGCGGTGTTAACCCCTCGCGGAATTTGGTGAGTCCCACCGGCACCGCCGCCACCGATTGCACCGCAGGAAACAGCGCCGCCAGATCTTCCATCGTTTTGGAAAGCGCATCCCCGTCGTTATAGCCGGGGCAGAGCACCAACTGACAGTTGAGCGCAATGCCGGCATCCGCCAAACGGTACAAATAGCGAAGCGCATCTCCTGCAAAGCGGTTGTTCATCATGCGGCAACGCAAGGCCGGATCGGTGGTGTGCACCGACACATTCACGGGACTGATGTGCATTTCAATGATGCGTTCCACGTCGCGTTCGCTCAAATTGGTGAGGGTAATGTAATTGCCAAACAGGAAGGACAAGCGGCTGTCGTCGTCTTTGAAATACAAACTGTCACGCAACCCATGGGGCAGTTGGTCAATGAAACAGAAAATGCAGTTGTTCTTGCAGGCGCGTTGCTTGTCCATTAAATAGGTGTCGAACTGCAAGCCGATATCGCCCGTTTTGTCTGCGCGCAAGGTCACGGTGCGTGCGCCGCGCGGCGTATCCAAACACAAGGTCAAACGCTCGTCGGTCAGATAAAACCGATAATCCAACACGTCTTCGATGGTGTGCCCGTTAATGCTTTGCAACACGTCGCCTGCCGCAATGCGTTTTTTTGCCGCAGGAGAATGTGGTGTCACACCGCTGATCGTTACTGCCACGGTTGTCCCTCCTTTCATCTTTGGTATAGGTGGATTATTTGTAGATACAGATGTCGTCAAACGCGACCTTGCAATCGCCGAAATCGGCGTAGATACACATAAAGTTGATCGCCTTCGGATTCCACGGTTCGGGCGATTTGTCTGCCCGGTACATCGGGATATACACCTTATTCCCACCGTTGCGGAACAAACTGTTGAGGCAACACCACCTCTTCGGTGGTGAACACCGTTTCCGCAATACGAACTTGCCGACTGATACGTGCGCTCATATACCATGCCTCCGTACAGTCAAAATCGTATACCTTTCGCCAAAAAATGAAAATAGGGGAAGGATCGATCCTTCCCCACTTTCATCAGCCCTCAGTTTTCACTACCTGCCGGCCATTGTAGTAGCCGCAGTTGGCACACAGACGATGTGCACGCTTGTACTCACCGCACTGCGGGCACTTCACCAGCGCCGGAGCTTCGATCTTCCATACGTTGTTACGACGCTTGTCACGACGTGCTTTGGAATGTTTTCTCTTGGGTACCGCCATCTTCAGCACCTCCTTATTTTGATGGAAATTACGTTCAGGTGTCTAATAAATCCTTCAACACCGCAAGACGAGGATCGACCGTTTCTGCCCGACAGCCGCACAGCCCTTCGTTCAAGTTCTTGCCGCAGGTTAAGCAAAGACCGCGACAGTCCTCTTTGCACAAAGTCTTCATCGGCAAACTCAGGATCAGATCTGCTTCCACCAGGTCGTCAAGCGGAAGTTGGTGATTGTCCACCAAGATCAGATCGTCCGCGTCCTCTCGGTTCAGGGATGCCACCAGAATATGCTCTATCCGCAACACAGACTCACGATGCAGTGGGGTCATGCAACGGTCACAGGTTGTATCGAGCACATAGGCTACATCGGCTGTCAACTGCACGATGCCCGTGCGGTTTTCCACCTTTCCTGTCACGCGTACCGGTTCCTGCAAAGGGCAAGAACCGAACAGCTCCAAGTCCGAAAAGTCCAATTCACAGTCGATCGGGATCGACTGTGTGTCGCCCATAAAGAGCGATTTTAGTTGCAAAAGCATAGTCCACCTCATAGTGTCACAAATGATATTATATCCGCGAAGGGGGCGTTTGTCAACTGTTTTTTTCGCAATTTTGCAAGATTTTAGTCCTTCGGTTTTTCAATTGCCACCAGCGGCTCATATTCTTCCGCCGGCGCATCGCCGATGTCCCGAATCAGCACAAAGGGAGTCAACTCGTCGTCCTGCCCTGCCGGGTTATCGCGGATCAATTCCGCCAAGAAGGCGTGGGAACGCGTCTCCAAGTCGGGGGAGGTGCCCAGCACCTCCACCGCGATGTCGTTCGCATCCACCAGCATACACGAAATGCCCAGCGCTTCATAGATGTCGCGGCACACCTTTTCGGGTTCACGCGGATTGAGCACCGCTAGGGTGTGATAGGTTTCAAATGCGGAATGGCTGTAAAACCCATCGATACCGGCGACGTCTTGTCCCACAATTTTATAAAACACACCGCGTTTGCCAAACACGCGCGCCACCGCACCGCAAAAACTCGCCCACAGAATCAGCGGCAAGCCTTTCAGGTTGATGGCAAGTTGCAGCTTGTAAGGCTCGTCCATCGCGATACCGTTGTTGTTGCGAGTGGCAAACTTCGACAAAAAGCGCGCCCAAAACCCCGGCTTCACATCCTTCATTTCCACCGTGTTGTTTTGGCACATGGAAATGACCTTTTCACTCATCGTGACGATGTCGCCTTCCCTGTATAGCGGCGACACGTAACGGCGCATAACCTCCACGTAGTCCTCGCCGCGCTCCACAAAGTGGGTTTTCACGGCATACCGCTCGAAGCGACCGCCGTTCACTTCACGCAGACCGCGCACATAATAGGTCACGCCGTCCTTTTCACGCTCATTCTTTTTGAGGTTGCGATTTCCCTCATACCAGAACGCCATTGTGTTATCCTCCTTCAAAAAACAGGGGCAGGCACAGCCCGCCCCTGTTCACATCTGCCGTTAGATTTCGGTCGCGTACTCCGCAATGCGGGCAGGAATCTCGCCCTTGTCCGCCGAGATGGACAGCACCATCTTGACATTCAAACGGGAGAGGGATTCCACAAATGCTTCCAGACCGTCCAAGTCGCCGCCCGTCACCTTCAACGTGGAATCCACGAAAATGTCGGTGATGTCGTAGTTTCCGGCGCATAAACCGGCGATAAAGCCGTACAGCGAAGCATAGCTGTTGATGCCGTATTCGTCCAGCGCCACCAAACGGGTCTTATGTTCCAAATTGTAGGTCAGAGTATTGTCCTTTTCCAAAAACACCACGTTGCCGTCGGAACTCTTGGTAGCCACCGCACACATATCCAACAACCGTTTGGTCTTACCGGAGCCCTTCTTGCCGATGATGAGAGTAATCATAGTATTCGTCCTCCTTTTTATTTCAAAACGCCAAAACGGAATTACCGTCCCAGCCGTTTTTCCAATGCTTCGCGTTCGCTTTCGTAACCGGGTTTGCCCAGCAGCGCGAACATATTGCGTTTATAGGCTTCCACGCCCGGTTGATCGAAGGGGTTGACACCCAACATATACCCGGACACGGCACACGCCTTTTCGAAGAAATAGATGAGATATCCGAGCGTTTTTTCTTGCATATCGGGCATCTGCAACACCAAACTCGGGGTATCGCCGTCCGCGTGCGCCAGCACCGTGCCTTCAAATGCCTTGCGGTTGATGTCCGCCATCGTTTTGCCGGCAAGGAAGTTCAGCCCGTCGCCGTTTTCTTCTTCCTCACGAATGGTGAGGGTGGAGGGCGCTTCATCGAACTGCACCACCGTTTCAAACAGAATGTTTGCGCCGTCCTGCACAAACTGACCGAGCGAGTGAAGATCGGTGGAGAAGATGACGGATGCCGGGAACAAGCCCTTGCCGTCCTTGCCTTCGCTTTCACCGTACAGTTGCTTCCACCATTCGGACATCAGCGCATAGCGCGGTTCGTAACTGACCATCAGTTCCACCGCACGACCGCGGCGCAACATCACGTGACGTGCCGCCGCATAGCGGTAACATTCGTTGGTGTCCAAATTCGGGTCGGCAAACGCTTCGCGCGCTTCGGCGGCACCGGCCATCAGGGCATCGATGTCGCATCCTGCCACCGCCACGGGGAGCAAGCCCACCGCCGTCAACACCGAGAAACGACCGCCCACGTCATCCGGCACAACAAAGGTTTCGTACCCTTCGCGATCAGACAACTCTTTGAGCGTACCGCGCGCACGGTCGGTCGTCACGTAAATGCGGCGACGCGCTTCCTCTTTGCCCACGGTCTTTTCCAGATAATCGCGGAACACACGGAACGCAATGGCCGGTTCGGTGGTGGTGCCGGATTTGGAGATCACGTTGACCGACACACGGCGGCCTTCGCACATCGCCAGCACGTCGTTCATGGCATCCGCGCTGATGCTGTTGCCTGCAAAGAACACCTGCGGTGTCTTTTTGGTCAGCAAATTGTAGTTGGGGGATTTCAAGAATTCGATCACCGCACGGGCGCCGAGATACGAGCCGCCGATGCCGATGACCACGAACACGTCGGTGTCCTCTTGAATACGGGCGGCCGCCGCTTTGATGCGTGCAAATTCCTCTTTATCGTAATTGACGGGCAGGTCCATCCAGCCGAGAAAATCGTTGCCGAGTCCACGACCGCTGTGCAACAGTTCGTGTGCCGCGGTGACCTGCGGTTGCAACGCCGCGATCTCGTGGGAACGGATGAATCCGTCGGCATATTTGGTGTGTAACGTAACGCTCATTGACTTTGCCTCATTTCTTTCGCATTACACAAGTGGGTTTTTTATTATAATACTATATTCTGCTGGATTTTGCAACTGTAAACATGAAATTTTTGCATATTTTTTACGATAGGGTGAGCAGTCGAACCCGAACCCGCCTCAAAGCGGCATATTTCGGTGCTTTTTGCCTCGTTCGTTCTCGTAAGGCGAAAGCATTACTTCGCCCGACCGAAACAAAAACCCTCAAAATCTCCTCGCTTTGAGGACGCAGATTTTGGAAAGAGCGGATGTTTGTTCAGCCGCGGCAAAAACGCAGCCAATACGCCCGTATTGGCGAGTATTTTAACAATGGATGAGCGAACATCCCCCCTCCCAAAACGGAGTTCGGGTTTGACTACTCACCCTAAATTTCGATTTTATCTTGATAAGCCCCCGATTTCGCGCCACAGCCAACCAAACGCGCGACAAAAC
>JAZNTC010000003.1:0-5805 GCA_045591605.1 Acutalibacteraceae bacterium
CAAGGAGTTGTCAGTGAGTCTTGTCTTCCTAAGACCGCTTGGCCTCCGACTTCTGCGTTTTGGCAATACAGACGGGGCAGTTGCCAAAGCCGAGCTGTTCCAAACGCTCGATCTGCTTTTTCGCCGCCGGCATCACGTTCACGCCGTCACCGCCATACACCTTTTTGACCACCGCTTCGATCTTTTCCACAAGCGAGAGGGAGTCCGCATACGAGAAGGTGAAATCCCCCTTCTCCTCTTCACACAAGCGCACCACTTCGCGCGCCAACGCTTCGCCGCCTGCGCCGCCTTCGGCCCACACGGTGGAGAGCACGGTGTTCACGCCGAGTTCACGGCACTTGTCAATGATAAAGTCGATCTCGTTGTCGGTATCGGTCGGGAAACGGTTGACCGCCACCACGCAGGGCAGCTTGTATACGTTTTTGATGTTGGACACGTGACGAAGCAGGTTGGGAATACCCTTTTCCAATGCTGCCAAATCTTCGGTGGCAAGTTCGGCTTTTGCCAAACCGCCATGCATTTTGAGCGCACGCACCGTTGCCACGACCACCACCGCATCGGGGGTGAGCCCTGCCATGCGGCACTTGATGTCCAAAAACTTTTCAGCGCCGAGATCCGCACCGAAACCGGCTTCGGTCACGGTGTAATCGCCCATTTTAAGCGCCATTTTGGTCGCCATCACCGAGTTGCATCCGTGTGCGATGTTGGCGAACGGACCGCCGTGCACAAAGGCAGGCGTGCCTTCCAGCGTTTGCACCAAATTCGGTTTCAACGCATCTTTGAGCAACGCCGTCATCGCGCCTGCCGCCTTCAACTGACCGCAGGTCACCGGCTCGTCGTTATAGGTGTAGCCCACAATGATGCGGGACAACCGCTCTTTCAGATCGGTGATGGAGGAGGACAAGCACAGCACCGCCATGATTTCACTTGCCACCGTGATGTCAAAACCGTCCTCACGCGGCACACCGTTGGCTTTGCCGCCCATACCGTCCACAATGAAACGAAGCTGACGGTCGTTCATATCCACACAGCGTTTCCAAGTGATGCGGCGCACGTCGATACCCAGCGCGTTGCCCTGCTGAATGTGGTTATCCAGCATCGCCGCCAACAGGTTGTTTGCCGCCCCGATGGCATGGAAATCACCCGTGAAATGCAGGTTGATGTCCTCCATCGGCACCACTTGTGCGTAACCGCCGGCGGCGGCACCGCCCTTGACACCAAACACCGGACCGAGCGACGGTTCGCGCAAGGCCACCGTCACGTCCTTGCCGATGCGGCGCAGACCGTCTGCCAACCCGATGGTGGTGGTGGTTTTGCCCTCGCCTGCCGGGGTGGGGGTGATGGCGGTGACAAGAATCAACTTGCCATCCGCTTTGTCACTCTCACGCAGAAGCGAAAGATCCACCTTTGCCTTGTATTTTCCGTAACGCTCCACATACCTTTCGTCCACATGGGCACGGGCGGCAATGGCGGCAATATCCTCCATTTCGCACGCCTGTGCAATCTCAATATCGGTTTTGTATTGCATTTCCGTCAACCTCACTTATTTGAAATAGCGCACCGCTGCTTCAAACATACGAATATCAAAGTTGCCCGGCACGTTCTTGTACAGACCGTTGCCGATACGCTCGCTGTGACCCATCTTGCCAAACACACGACCGTCGGGCGAGGTGATGCCTTCAATGGCGTACATCGAATCGTTCGGGTTGAAATGCACGTCGTCGGTCGCGTTGCCTGCGAGGTCGACGTACTGGGTGGCAATCTGCCCGTTTGCCGCCAACTTCTTGATCAGTTCTTCATCCGCCAAGAAACGCCCTTCGCCGTGCGAAATCGGCACGGTGTAGATGTCCCCCACTTCGGTGAGCGCCAACCACGGCGACTTGTTGGATGCCACGCGCGTGCGCACCAAACGGGATTGGTGACGCGCAATGGTGTTGAAGGTCAGGGTCGGGCAGGTCTCATCGGTATCGATAATGTGCCCATACGGCACCAACCCTAATTTGATGAGTGCCTGGAAACCGTTGCAGATACCGCACATCAAACCGTCGCGGTTATCCAAGAGATCGTGCACGCCTTGTTTGATCGCCGCGTTGCGGAAGAACGCGGTGATGAATTTGCCGCTGCCGTCGGGCTCGTCGCCGCCGGAGAAACCGCCGGGGATGAACACCATCTGTGCCTCTTTCAGCGCCGCGGCAAAGTTCTCCACGCTCTTTTGAATGCCTGCCGCCGACAGGTTCTGAATCACCATGATCTGCGGCTCGGCGCCGGCGTCACGCACCGCTTTGGCGGAATCGTATTCGCAGTTGGTGCCGGGGAAGGCAGGAATCAGCACGCGCGGTTTTGCCGTTTTGATGGCAGGGGCGCGGCGCTCGGTTGCTTCAAACGAGAAGTTCGGGATCGCTTTGCCTTCGGTGGGAATGTTGCAGGAATACACGCTTTCCAGCTTATCTTCGTAAATGCCGAGCAGGTCGGTCAGTTTCACCGTCTCACCGCAACCGGTGATGGCACCGTTGGCGGTGGTGACACCGATCTGAACGCCGCAATCCACCTCTTCGGTGGTTTCCAACACGAAACTGCCGTAGTTGTAGCCGAACAGCGCCGACACGCCCACGCCGTCGTGGAATGTCACGCCGATGCCGTTACCGAACGCCATCTTCATCACGGCTTCCGCCACACCGCCGATACCGGGGGTGTAGGCGGCCACCGCCACACCGCGGCGCATCAGATCGGTCACCTGACGGAACACCGACAAGAGCGATTCGGTCACGGGCAGACCGTTTTCATCATACAACGGACGCAAGCACACCACGCGATGTCCTGCCGCTTTGAATTCGGGGGACACAACTTCGCTCGTCTTGCCGGTGGTGACGGCAAACGACACCAAGGTGGGCGGCACGTCCAGATCTTCAAACGAACCGCTCATGGAGTCTTTGCCGCCGATGGAACCGATACCCAGTTCTTTTTGCGCTTTGAACGCACCAAGCAGCGCAGCCAGGGGTTTGCCCCACCGCTTGCCGTCACGGCGCGGATGCTCGAAATACTCCTGGAAGGTGAGGTACACGTCCTCGAACGAGGCACCGGTGGCAATCAGTTTGCTCACCGATTCCACCACCGCGAGATACGCACCATGATACGGGCTTTCGCTGGTGAGGAAGGGGTTGTAACCCCATGCCATATAGGAACAGGTATCGGTGTGCTGTTTTTCCACCGACACTTTTTGCACCATCGCCTGAATGGGGGTGTGCTGATATTGACCGCCGAACGGCATCAGCACCGTGCCGGCACCGATGGTGGAGTCAAACCGCTCGGACAGGCCGCGCTTGGAGCAGACGTTCAAATCTGCCGCGAGCGCTTGAAGATTCTCTTTGAATCCGCCGCACACCGCCACGTCCTGCAACGCGGCGGCGGCAGGGGTGATGGTGATGTGCTTATCCGCACCGTTGGAGTTCAAGAATTCGCGGCTGATGTCCACGATCTTTTTGCCGTTCCAGTTCATCACCAAACGCGGCTCGGCCTGCACCGTTGCCACGGGGCACGCTTGCAGGTTTTCCTCGGCGGCAAGCGCCAAGAACCGCTCGATGTTTTCGGGTTCAATCACCACCGCCATACGCTCTTGCGATTCGCTGATGGCAAGTTCGGTGCCGTCCAGACCTTCGTATTTCTTCGGCACGGCGTTCAAATCGATTTCCAAGCCGTCTGCCAATTCGCCGATGGCGACCGACACACCGCCGGCACCGAAGTCGTTGCAACGCTTGATCATGCGGCAGGCTTCGGCGTTACGGAACAAGCGCTGCAATTTGCGCTCTTCGGGGGCGTTGCCCTTTTGCACTTCCGCACCGCAGGTTTCCACCGACTGCGCGGTGTGCGCTTTGGACGAGCCGGTGGCACCGCCAATACCGTCACGACCCGTACTGCCGCCGAGCAGAACCACCACGTCGCCCGGTGCAGGCACTTCGCGGCGCACGTTGGCGGCAGGTGCGGCGGCAATGACCGCACCGATCTCCATGCGTTTGGCGGCATAGCCGGGATGATACAGTTCATCCACAATGCCGGTGGCAAGACCGATCTGGTTGCCGTAGGAGGAATAGCCTGCGGCTGCCGTGGTGACAATCTTGCGCTGGGGCAGTTTGCCCTTGATGGTTTCGCTGACAGGCACCAGCGGATCCGCCGCACCCGTCACACGCATCGCACCGTACACGTAGGAACGACCCGACAGCGGATCGCGAATCGCGCCGCCGATGCAGGTGGCCGCGCCGCCGAACGGTTCGATTTCGGTGGGATGGTTGTGGGTTTCGTTTTTGAAGAGAAGCAACCACGGCTCGGTTTTGCCGTCCACGTCCACGTCGATCTTGACGGTGCAGGCATTGATCTCTTCACTTTCATCCAACTTGTCCAGTTTGCCGTGCTTTTTGAGATACCGCACCGCCACGGTGGCAATATCCATCAGGCAGATCGGCTTATGCTCGCGACCCAGTTCGCGGCGCACCGCAAGATATTCCTCATAGGTGGACTGCAACAACGCATCTTCAAACTTCACATCGTCGATGACGGTGAGGAAGGTGGTGTGGCGGCAATGATCCGACCAATAGGTGTCGATCATGCGAATTTCGGTGATGGTGGGATCGCGCTGTTCTTGGCGGAAATAGTCCTGACAGAACGCAATATCATCCGCATCCATCGCCAAGCCATATTCCTTCACAAAGGCTTCCAGACCGGCGCGGTCGAGTTGCAAAAAGCCGTCCAGCGTGGCCACTTCGGTGGGGATGTCATACTGCACCTGCAACGTATCGGGCTTTTGAAGCACCGCTTCACGCGCTTCCACCGGGTTGATGACGTACTTTTTGATCTCGGCCACCTGCGTATCGGTCAGATCGCCGTACAGCGCATACACCTTGGCGGTGCGCACGGTGGGACGGTCCCCTTGCGAGATGATCTGGATGCACTGTGCCGCGGAATCGGCGCGCTGGTCAAACTGACCGGGCAGAAATTCCACCGCAAACACCACCGCGCCGTCGAGCGACGGCTCTTCGCACACCGTGTCGAGCTGCGGCTCGGAAAACACGGTGGTACGGGCGTAGTTGAACAGCTCTTCGCTGATGTTTTCCGCATCGTAGCGGTTCAGGATACGCACGTCGGTGAGCGCTTCAATGCCAAGCAGCGAACGCACGTCCGAAAGCAGGGCGCGCGCTTCATTGGCGAGTTCTTTTTTCTTTTCGACAAATATACGATATACCACGGTTCAGCCCTCCCAAGCCTTCAGGGCACGTGCCCCGATGTCGTGACGGAAATACGCATTTTCAAACTGTACGCCTTCCACTTTGCGGTAGGCTTCCTTGATGGCGGCAGGCAACGTGTCTGCCACGGCGGTGACACCCACCACACGGCCGCCCGCGGTGACGAGCTGACCATCTTTCAGCGCCGCACCTGCCACATACACGCTGTCGCGCACGTCGGCGGCAATCTGCATCGGCTTGCCTTTTTCATACGCTTCGGGATACCCTTTCGATGCCACGATAACACAGCAAGCGTGCGCATCACGGAATGTCACGTCCGTTTGGGCGAGCGTGCCGTTGGTGGTGGCTTGCATCACCGTGAGCAGATCGCTTTCCAAAAGCGGCAACACCACCTGCGTTTCGGGATCACCGAAACGACAGTTATACTCGATCACCTTCGGGCCGTTCGGGGTGAGCATCAACCCGAAATACAAGCAACCCTTGAAGGTGCGCCCTTCCGCTTTCATGGCGCGGATGGTGGGCAGGAAGATGGTGTCCATGCACTCCGCCGCCACGGCAGGGGTGTAATAGG
>JAZNTC010000004.1:0-3826 GCA_045591605.1 Acutalibacteraceae bacterium
AGGCTGTCGCCTGCCACCGACAACAAGCCGAAAAGCATCGAAATTATGCCGTTTTAGGCGTGTTCGGATGGGTCTCCTCTGCTTAGGTTTAACCAAGAAAAAAGTATATCGAACTTGTCGTATTTTGTCAACGGAAAGAAACACCACTGCCGCATAACGAGAAACACACAGCACAAAATAGGAGAAAGAAAACAAAGGAGTGGGTCACATGAAAACGATATACCGTATCGCCGCCACCCTGTTGGCAATCGCCATGTTGATACCAACGGGATGCCGCCGCAAAGCAGATAACAACACCATCAACCTGAAGGTGTGGGGTTCGGGCGAAGATCAAGCGATGTTATCCGAAATGATTGAAGCCTTCAAAAAAGAGCACGCCAACGACGGCAAAACCTATAACATCACGCTGGGCGTGGTGGGCGAAGACGAGGCAAAAACCCGTGTGTTGGAAGATCCTGCCGCGGCAGGCGATCTGTTCGCCTTTTCCGACGACCAGTTAAACGACCTTCACCGTGCAGGTGCGCTGTATGAGATCACACGCAATAAGGAAACCATTACCACCGAAAACAGCGAAGGTTCGGTGAAAGCCGCCTCGGTGGGCGACCGCTTGTTTGCCTATCCCATCACGGCGGACAACGGGTATTTTCTGTATTACGACAGCCGTGTGTTGAAGGAAAGCGATGTTCAAACGCTGGACGGTCTGCTTGCCGCCGCCAACCGTGCCGGAAAACGGGTGTATATGGACGTGTCCAACGGATGGTATAACGCCTCCTTCTTCCTGGGCGCAGGGTGCAAACTGGGGCTGGACAGCAACGGCAAGCAAACCTGCGATTTCAACAACACACAAGGCAAGCAGGCAGGCGAAGCCATCAAGGCGTTTTGCGCCGACCCGGCATTTGTCACCGGTAATGATGCAGTGCTCACGGGCGGTATCGGCGACACCATCTGTGCCGGTGTTTCGGGCACGTGGAACGCCGAAGCCATTAAGAGCAAGTTGGGAAGCGGCTATGCAGCCGTAAAGTTGCCAACCTTCACTTGCGGCGGCGAGCAAAAACAGATGGGCAGTTTTGCCGGATACAAACTGATGGGAGTCAACGCCACCACCAAATTCCCGTTGGAAGCCATGACGTTGGCAGAATACCTTACCAACGAGCAAAATCAGATTAAGCGGTTTGAAACGCGTGCCATCGGTCCTTCCAATTTGAAAGCCGCCGCCAGTGATAAGGTGAAAGCCAACGTGGCGCTCGCCGCCTTGGCACAGCAGAACGTACACGGTGTGTCGCAACGCGACGTGCTCAGCAGCACGTGGGACCCGTTGGAAGCGTTCGGCACAGCCATGGAAGCCAAAGATTACACCCATACGGTGGAAGCGTTGTTAAACACGATGGTACAACAAATCACAGCATAGGAGTGAGCACATGATACGTGCCAAACGGCGATATAACAAGAACCGCGACGGATTGCTTCACAGCGTGTTGATCGCCGCCGCACGGGGTGATGTGTTCACCCGTCTGTCTTTTGTCCTTATGGGAAGCGGCTGTTTGTTTCACGGGCAGATCGGGCGCGGACTTTTGTATCTTGCCGCACAAACCCTGTTTTTTCTGTATCTGTTCGGGTTCGGTTGGCCGTATTTAGCCAAACTCCCCACCCTTGGCACAGAAACGCAACATCGCGTGTTCGATGAAGAACTGGGCATTTATCGCATTACGCAGGGCGACAATTCCATGGCAATCCTCTTGTTCGGTGTGGTAACGCTGGTGGCGATCGTTTTATTCCTGCGTTTGTATGTCGGCAACCTGCGTGCCGCTCTGCACGCGCAGGAGAAAAAGTGTAAAGGGGAACACCTTTCCACCTTTTTTGAGGATTGCCGTGCCCTGACCGACAAAAAATATCACGTCTTGTTGCTCACACCGCCACTCTTGTTGGTGTTTGTGTTTACTGTGTTGCCGCTTATATTTATGGTGCTGATCGCGTTCACCAATTTCGACCGCGCGCATCAGCCGCCGGGCAATTTGTTCACATGGGTGGGGTTTGATAATTTCCGCGCACTTTTTTCGGGAAGCGGACAAACCTCCTCCACCTTCTTCCGTTTGTTCGGGTGGACGGTGGTGTGGGCGATCTTCGCCACCTTTTTGAACTACCTTTTGGGTATGGCGGTAGCGTTGCTCATTAACAAGCGCGGCATTCGTCACAAAGGGCTTTGGCGCACCTTATTTGTCATTCCCATTGCGGTGCCGCAGTTTGTCACTCTGCTTCTTATGTCGCAACTGCTTTCCTCCGAAGGGACGGGTGGCGGTATTAACGTGTTGTTGCAACAACTGGGATGGATCACACAACCCATCCCATTTTTAAGCGACGGCACACTCGCCAAAATTACGGTGATCGTGGTGAACATCTGGATCGGCATCCCCTACACCATCCTCATCACCAGCGGCATTTTGATGAACATTCCCGAAGACATGTATGAAAGCGCCCGTATTGACGGTGCCGGACCGATCCGCACCTTTTTCAGCATCACCTTGCCGTATATGCTGTTTGTCACCACCCCTTACCTCATCACACAGTTTGTGGGGAACTTCAACAACTTCAACGTCATCTATCTGTTAACGGGCGGCGGTCCGCTTTCGCTCGACTATTACCAAGCAGGCAAGACCGACCTGCTTGTGACGTGGCTGTACAAGCAGACGGTGGATCAGCAAAACTACAATTTGGCATCCGCCATTGGCATTATCGTCTTTTTGGTGTCGGCAGGGTTGTCGTTGCTTGTGTACAATTCGTCCTCGTCGGCGCGAAAGGAGGAACAGTTCCAATGAAAAGCGGCTATTACGCGCGACAACGCACGGTAAATTTCCTCATCTCGCTCGTGCTGTTGTTTCTTGGCATCCTGTGGATCCTCCCCATCGTCTATTTGGTCATTTTATCCTTTCGGGGCGAAAGCGGCGCCTATCTCCCCTATCTGTTGCCCAAAACGTGGACATTCGACAATTATCGCCGTCTGTTCACCGACACGGCATTGTTCAACTATCCGCGATGGTATGCCAACACGTTAACAGTGGCGGTGTTCACCTGCTTGCTCAGCACGTTTTTGGTGTTGGCGGTGAGTTACACCTTCAGCCGTCTGCGGTTTCCCTCTCGGCGCAAATTTATGAATGCCGGGTTGATCCTTGGTATGTTTCCGGGATTTATGACCATGATCGCGGTGTATCACCTGTTGAAGATCATCGGGTTGGCGCAATCGCTGATTGCCTTAATTCTGGTCTATTCCGCAGGGTCGTGTATGAGTTATTTTATCGCCAAAGGGTTTTTCGACACCATTCCCCGTTCGCTGGACGAAGCCGCCACGCTGGACGGTGCGACCCGACATCAGATCTTTTTTCGCATCACCTTGCCGATGTCGGCACCCATTCTTGCCTATACCGCCCTCACGTCGTTTATGATTCCGTGGACGGATTTCATTTTCGTCAGCGTGATCATGAAGGACAACTATCAAAACTACACGCTGGCATTGGGTCTGTATCAAATGGTGAGCAAAGAAAACATTTACCGCTATTTCACCATGTTCTGTGCAGGTTCGGTGTTGGTGGCGATCCCCGTTACCGCACTGTTCTTACGCATGCAACGGTTCTATGTGGAGGGAGTCACAGGCGGTGCCGTGAAAGGATAAAATAACAGCCAAGTGTGAAGAACACTTGGCTGTTTTTGTGTACTTAATTGTTCTGTTCGCGCGTGTAATCCAAAAGACCACCTGCGAGCAACATCGCCACTTGGCGTTCGGAGAAATCGGCGTTCAGCTCGATCTCCTCACCCGTGGAAACGTTACGTAACA
>JAZNTC010000005.1:0-7171 GCA_045591605.1 Acutalibacteraceae bacterium
AGGACATCCGTTAGGATGTCCTGTTTCTTTGTCTTTGGGATGTGGGATCGAACCGCTGACAGAGGAAGAGAAAAGGAGAAGCACAGGCTCGCAACTTTTTCGGTTTTGCGCTTGCAAAATGCCGCCTGTCGAAGGCGGCAAGAAAAACGTTGCACGGATATTGCCGCAGGCGAATATCCCCTTGACTATTCATAGTTTAAGTAGTAATATGAGTTTGTACTTTTCTTTCTTTGTTAGGAGACCTCGCTTTGAAAAAATCCACTTCTTCCCAAAGTCCCAACGCGTTGTCCATCCTCTCGCTGGCGGCGATCGTACTCGTGATCGTGTTTGTCTTGATCTCGATCTTTAATGCGCGTCTGTCCACTGCTCCTACCGACACGCCTGCTACTGAGGGCACCGCGAGCACAACGCTCAACACGGATACGGCGACCACTACAACGAAGGCGCCGGACCCCGACGTGGAATTGCCTCCGGTCGAAGATCCCAAACCGGATTTTACGGTCACCCTATCCTTTGCAGGGGACGTGATCTTCACCGATGTCGGCTCGTTTGCCAACCACGTGCAGACCAAAGGATACGATTACTTTTTTGAAAAAGTGCGTCCCATCTTTGAACAGGATGACTTTACCGTCATTAACCTCGAAAACGTGTTTACCGACCGTGATCTCGAGCCGGTGGAAAAGGATTATACTCCTGCCTTTTGGTTTAAGGCGCCGACATCCAGCATCGAGATCCTGTCGAATTCGGGTGTAGATGGGGCACTGATCTCCAACAACCACATCATGGATTATGGTCAGGAAGGCTATAATGACACGGTGGCCACCATGACCAAAGCCGGCTTACAGTACGGTAACGAAGGCCGTATCATGTATTTTGAAAAGAACGGGTTTACCGTGGCGGTCATTTGCTCGGGAATGTGGAGCGAATATCACACCACGCGCATTATCCGCCTGATAAAGGAAGCGGAAGAACAGTCCGATTATCAGGTGGTCTTTTATCACGGTGGAGACGGAAAGATACACGCGCCCGAGGAATGGAAACGCAACGCGACACACAAGCTGGTGGATAACGGCGCCGACCTTGTGCTGGGCAGTCATCCTCACGTGTTGCAACCCAGAGAAGTGTATAACGGCGTGGATATCTTGTATTCCATCGGCAACTTCTGCTATGCCGCCAATTCCCGACCGGAAAACCGAACGGTCATTTATCAAATGGAATTGACGGTGGACAAAGACGGGCAGTTGAAGGAGAGCCGTTCCACCATCATTCCTTGCTACGTGCACACGGGCGAGGTCAACAACTATCAGCCGGCGGTTGTGGACGACAACGAAGAGATCAAAAATAAGATTTTGGACTTTATGGATGGGAAAATCGAGTCTCCCGTGTGATCTTCCATAACACAGCAAAAAAGCACGGGATTTCCCCGTGCTTTCGTTACTTGCTTCCGATTTTAGGGGCAGGGTGGTATACTGGCGACCATAAGGAGAGGGTGTTGTGACCGATATCTTTGCGGCGTTGAATGGATAAAAAAGAAGGCTTCCCAACGGGAAGCCTTCTTTTTTTTGATTACTTCAGGATCTTATACTTGCCGATGAGGGGCAGTTCCTTCGCTTTGCCCTGCACCACGTTGTAGATACCGAGGATGGTCAGCGCGAGGAACGCGAGGTCCACGATGTAGAACAGGATACCGAGGATCATACCGATAACCGGGATGAGCAACAGCACGGACGCCACGACCGAGGTCACGATGCCGGCGATCGCAAGGACGATGCCCTGATTCACGTGATAGCGCGCATAGCGCGAATCTTTCGCCACAAACAGCGGAACAAAGAACAAAATCCAGATGTAGGACAGGATGGACAGCCACTTGTTTTTCTCGATGTCTGCCGCATCAAATTCCGCGGTGGTGTCGGGGGTGTTCAGCAATTCCTTTGCTTTATCCATAATGTCGTTTGCCATGATTAAGAACTCCTTTAACTGTGATTTTATCTACTAATACTATACATAAATTTGAGGGAAAAGTCAAGAAAAACCTGAATTCTTTCTGTTATTGCACCGTGGGAAACTGTTCGCTTTTTCCACGGCATACTGTAAGACCAACCGTGCATCGGTGGAATCCACCATGCTGTTGTGATCCACGTCATCGAGGTTGTAGTCGGGCAACGTCGGGATCTCTTCACCGCTTTGGTGAACATCATCCGTACGTCTTTCGATTCGATCAAATCGAAAAACGCAAAGGTGGCGTGCGGTAAGCATAACACAACCGTGCAAAGTATTGTGAGAAGAATATAAAATGTGCAGGAACATATAGCGCATACGGTATGTCGTCATTTTTATACATGCCATATTAAAAAGCAGGATGTCAATAAAAAGGCCGCGTGACCGTTCGATCACGCGGCAACTTCTTTACCGTTCTTCGCGGAAATAGGGGAGACCCAAATGAGCAGGGGGTTGATGTTCGCGCTTCTTGCGCATGCTGATGATGACCAACACCAAGATGGTAACCACATAGGGGAGCATCTTGAAGAGTTCCTGCGTGGCGGTGCCGAGCCCCATCAGGTAGTTGTTCACGTTGCACAGCATACCGAACAGGAAGGAACCGATAATCGCCATGGTGGGTTTCCACAAAGCAAAGATCACCAGCGCGATCGCCATCCAACCGCGGTCGCCAAACGCGTTGTTTGACCACACGCCGTTGGCAAACGCCATCACGTATTGCAAGCCGCCAAGCCCTGCCACGGCACTGCCGATGGCGGTGGCAATGTACTTGTACCGCGTGACGTTGATGCCGGCCGCATCTGCGGTGGCAGGGTTTTCGCCCACCGCACGCAGGTTAAGACCCACACGGGTGCGGTTCAACATAAAGGCGGTGACAAGCGCAATCGCAATCGAGGCATAGGTGAGGAAATCGTGCGAGAGGAGGATCTCGCCAAACCAACCGCATTTCTCCGCAAAGGGGAGCGAGGCGCGGAAGAAAGAACTGGTTTTGGTCAAGGTGACCGAGGGCAGGTCGCTGTCTACCAGTTTGATGAGCGAGCCGCCAAGGAAGTTGCCGAGACCCGTGCCGAGCGTGGTGAGTGCCAAACCGGTCACGTTTTGGTTTGCACGCAAGGAAACGGTGAGGAAACTGTAAATCAAGCCCATCAGCACCGAGCCGGCAATGCAGCACAGCAGGGGGATGAGGATCGCCAGCACCGGATTCATGTTTGCGATATTGTTGCCGCAAGCATTTTCATACAGGAACGAACCGGTCACACCGCTGATGGCGCCGACGTACATGATGCCGGGGATACCGAGGTTCAAGTGCCCCGATTTTTCGGTGATGATCTCACCTGTCGAGCCGTAAAGTAGCGGCACACCGAGCAGGATAGAGGTGCTGATAAATGTAACAATCATATTGGTGCCCATTATTCAGTCTCCTCCTTTTTCGCTTTGGTGTGACGGAATTTGATGGAATAGCGAACAAAGAATTCACAGCTGACAAGCATCAAGATGACGATACCCGAAGCTACGTCGGAGAACGACTTGTCAAGGAAGGAGGATTCCGCCACCTTGCCGATACCCATTTTCAGGAAGGTGACAAGCGCGGACATCAAGGCGATGATAAAGGGGTTGAACTGACCGAGCCACGACACCATGATAGCGGTGAAGCCCTGACCGCCGATGGAGTTCGAGTTGACCGAGTGGTCGATACCCGATACTAACAAAAGGCCCGACAAACCGCACACCGCACCCGAAATAAGCATGGTGCGCATAATCACCTTTTTCACGTTGATGCCGATGTAGCGAGCGGTGTTTTGACTTTCACCCACAACGGTGATCTCGTAACCCTGCTTGCTGTATTTCAAGTAGATGAACATCACGATCATGGCAACCACCACGATCAAAATGTTCAAGAGATACTCGTTTTCACCGAGAGTGGGGAGAGCCCCTGTGCTGACGGGCTGAATAACACCCGAGCCTTGTCCCACCAGATACACATAGTAGGAGACGATCTGCGTGGCAACGTAGTTCATCATCAGGGTGAACAGAGTTTCGTTGGTGTTGTAATGCGCTTTGAACACGGCAGGAATAAAGCCCCACAGCGCGCCCACCACAATACTGGTCACGATCACAACGAACAACAAAGCCGGTTCGGGCAACTTGCCGCCCAAATGGATCATGCACACCATGGCGGCAAGACCGCCCATCAAGGCTTGTCCTTCCGCACCGCAGTTCCAAAATTTCATCTTAAACGCAGGGGTGACCGCGAGCGACAGGCACAGCAACACCGCCGTGCGTTGCAAGAACATCCACAACAGGCTGGTCTTGCCTTCCAGCAAACGACCGAACACGCCGCGGAACATGGTTTCGTACACGTCGCCCAAGCCTTCACCCGTCAACGCGGTGGAAAGCAAACCAACCACGACAAAGCCGACCAAAATGGTGGCGATACGGATGAGCCACATTTTCCACGATGCCATGTCGTCGCGCTTGGCGAGGTGGATCAGCGGTTCACGGTGATGCGTTTTCTTCGCTTGTTCAGCCATTGGGCTCACCTCCGTTGTTTTTTTCAACCGTCTTGGTCATCAGCAAACCGATTTCTTCTTTGGTGGTGCTGCGGGCGTCCACCATACCGGTGATGTGACCGGAGCCGATCACCATAATGCGGTCGCACAGTTCGATCAACACGTCCAGATCTTCGCCCACAAAGACGACCGCCACCCCTTTTTCCTTCTGTTCATTCAACAGACGGTACACGGTGTGCGAAGCACCGATATCCAAACCGCGCACGGGATATGCCGCCATCAACACGGTGGGGGCGGCCGCAATTTCACGACCGAGCAACACCTTTTGCACGTTACCGCACGACAGACGGCGCACGGGAGTGGACGGGCCGGGGGTGACCACTTGCAATTCGTCAATAATGCGGTCGGCGAGCTCTTTCGGTTCTTTGCGTTCCAAGAACATGGAATGTCCGCCGCGATAACTGCGCAACATCATGTTGTCCACAATGTTCATGTTGCCGACCAAACCCATGCCCAAACGGTCCTCGGGAACAAAGGAAAGGCGCACGCCGAGTTCGCGGATCTGTAACGGGGTTTTGGTGGTCAAGTTGTCCATGTGTCCCGTTTGCGGATTGCGGTACAGCACCGCACCGCTGTCCAAACGCTGTAAACCGGCAATGGCTTCAAGCAACTCACGCTGTCCCGAGCCGGCAATGCCGGCAATACCCAAGATCTCGCCTGCGTTGGCAACAAAGGAGACGTCGTCCAACACCTTGGTGCCTTCGCGGTTGGAACAGTTGATGTGATGCACTTCCAAGCGCGGCGTGGGATCTTGCGGTTCACTGCGGTGAATGTTCAGATTCACCTTTTCGCCCACCATCAATTCGGTCAATTCCGTTTCGGTGGTGTCGCAGGTGTTTACCGTGCCGGCGTATTCGCCTTTGCGCAACACCGTCACGCGGTCGGAGAGCGAAAGCACTTCGTGCAACTTGTGGGTGATGATGATGATGGCTTTGCCGTCGTCACGCATGCGGCGCAGGATCGCAAACAGTTTTTGCGTTTCCTGCGGTGTGAGCACGGCGGTCGGCTCGTCCAGAATCAGGATGTCCGCGCCGCGGTACAGCACTTTAATGATCTCCACCGTCTGCTTTTCGGAAACCGACATTTCGTAGATCTTCTTGGTAGGATCCAACTCAAAGCCGTATTGTGCGGTGATCTCACGCACACGCTCGGTGGCGGCTTTCAAGTCAAATGTTCCTTGCCCTTCCAAGCCAAGCACCACGTTTTCCGCGGCGGTGAACACGTCCACCAGCTTGAAGTGTTGGTGGATCATGCCGATCTTGTAGTCAAACGCATCCTTCGGAGATGCGATGACCACCTCTTCACCGTCAATGAAGATCTGCCCTTCATCGGGGAAGTAGATGCCGGCGATCATATTCATCAAGGTGGTTTTGCCACTGCCGTTTTCACCCAAAATGGAGAGGATCTCTCCGCGGTTGGCGGTCAGGCAAACGTTGTGGTTTGCCAACACTTTGGCGCCGAATCGCTTGGTGATATTACGCAGTTCGATAGCAGGTGCGCTCATTACTGGGACCTCCTTGTTATAATTCTCAAAACGGTGTTGTCGGTGACAGCACCGTTTTCAAAATTATCCCACGTGTGAACAAGGGCAAGGCGGGGCAATATGTGCCCCGCCTTGCTTGGCTTGTTCCAGTGTTATCAGCCGTAGTTGCGGTCGAGCAGCGTGATGCCGTCGATTTCCAGATCAAAGTACGGGCCGGAACGATGCTTGGATTCGTAGAAGATACCGTTTTCGATGGCTTCGGTATCTTTCTCAAAGTTCGCATCGGTATCCACGTCCGCCTTGTAAGAGGTCAGCGTGTTGCCGCCCACGGTGAAGTTCTTGGTGTCGAACACCTGCAGCGAGCCGTCCAGCAGTTTCGCTTTCACTTCGTCCAACTTCGCCTGCGTGCCGGCCGCCACGTTTTGACCCATGTCGGTCAGCGCCACAGCGCCGTTGTCCAGCGTACCGGTCCAGTCGGTATCGATCGCTTTGCCGTTTTGCACCTGACCGATCATGTACTCGAAGTACGGCACCCAGTTGATACGGGAGGAGATCAGGAAGGTGTTCGGGCACTGAGTCGCCGTGGAACCGTTGTAGGACACGTTCGGGACACCTGCGTTTTCGCAAGCGGTGGGCGAGCCCATGGAGTCAGCGTGCTGGGAGATCAGTTTGCAGCCGCCGGCGATCAGCGCTTCCGCAGCCGCCTTTTCAGCCGTCTCATCATACCAGCTGCCGGTGAACTTAACATCCATCGTCACGGTCGGGCAAACCGACTTCGCGCCGAGGTAGAACGAGGTGTAACCGGACATCACTTCCGCGAACGTGAACGCACCGACGTAACCCATCTTCGCTTTGTCTGCGGTGATGGTGCCGGCTTCGATCATCTCGTTGAGCTTCATGCCCGCAACCACACCGGCCATGTAGCGGCCTTGATAAATGGAAGCAAACGCATTGTGGAAGTTCGCAAGGCCCTTGGTGTGCGCTTGCGTACCGGTCGCGTGGCAGAATTGCACGTCGGGATACTCGGCCGCCGCTTGCAGTAAATACTCTTCGTGGCCGAAGCTGTCCGCAAAAATAATGTTGCAGTCGTCGACTTCGATCAGTTCTTTAGCCCCTTCAT
>JAZNTC010000006.1:0-9102 GCA_045591605.1 Acutalibacteraceae bacterium
TTGTAAAGCTGATAATTTTAAGTTTTACGGTCCTACTTTCTAAATACAACGCTTAGTTCAGCAGGTTACATTGTATCAAATAGCGTAGTTTATGCAAAAAAATACGACAAGTTTTGACTTGTCGGATTTTTTTATCCAAGCCGACAGGCTTGGCATATCATCACGCGTAGCGTGCATGGCATCACCGTAGGTGTATTCCCTTCGGATTGATTATACACAGGGCTTCGCCTTGATTTTTTGCCACTGCTATGTTATAATGTACGATATACATTTTGATCGGAGGTATTAGTTTTGATAATCGATGATTTAAGGCAGTTAAAGGAAACCTGTTGGAAAAATCCTTGTTATATGGATTTTGAGTCCGCTGCCAAACAATGTGAGTTAACATTTGAGGATATTGAAGAAGCCTCTGACCGACTGAAGCGCTTTGCTTCCTATTTTAAGGTGGCTTTTCCCGAAACGGCCTCTTCCGACGGAATTGTAGAAAGTCCGTTTCGGGAGATACCCGCAATGCAAGCGGCATTGGAACAGGAGTACGGTGTTTCGCTCAATGGCAGACTGTATTTAAAAATGGACAGCCATTTGCCGATTTCCGGCTCCATTAAGGCAAGAGGCGGTGTATACGAGGTATTAAAATTTGCTGAAGATGTAGCAATAGAAAGCGGTATGCTGGATATACATGACGATTACAGCGTGCTTGCGGAAGAACGGTTTTCGAAGCTGTTTTCCAAGTATTCCATTGCAGTAGGCTCTACCGGAAACCTTGGTTTGTCCATCGGTATTATGAGCGCAAAGCTTGGTTTTCAGGTAACCGTGCATATGTCGTCCGATGCCAGACAATGGAAAAAGGATATGCTGCGCAGCAAGGGCGTTTGCGTGATGGAATATGAATCGGACTATTCCGAAGCGGTCAAGCAGGGACGGCTTGCGGCAGCATCCGATCCGACCTGCCATTTTATCGATGACGAAAACTCCCGCACGCTTTTTCTCGGGTATTCCGTTGCTGCGCTACGGTTGAAAAAGCAGCTGGATGAAATGGGTATCGTTGTCGACGGCGACCATCCTTTGATGGTTTACCTGCCTTGCGGTGTCGGTGGTGGCCCCGGCGGCGTGTCGTTCGGCTTGAAGCAGGTCTTCAAAGACAACGTTCATTGCTTCTTTGCGGAGCCTACCAATGCTTGCTGCATGATTCTCGGGATGTCCACCGGGAAACACAGCGATATTTCCGTTCAGGACATCGGCATTGACGGAAGAACCGTTGCAGACGGTCTGGCGGTTGGTCGGGCTTCGGGTTTTGTGGGAAGACTGATGGCGCCCTTCATGAGCGGCTGCTATACCGTCAGCGATGAACGAATGTACAAACTGCTGGCAAAGCTTGCCGACACCGAACATATTTATCTGGAGCCCAGCGCCCTTGCAGGTATGCCGGGGCCTGTGCTTGTAAACAGCAACAAAGAATTTTCCGATTACGGGAAACTTGAAAATTGCACGCATGTTGTTTGGGCAACCGGCGGAGGTATGGTGCCGCCGGAAGAAATGGAAAAATATTATCTTGCAGGGAAATAAAGGGAACTCCCGGTTTTCGGAACAGGGATTTTTATCCGTTGCGACAGAACAAAGAAGCACCGCTGAGAGAGGGATCTTTCAGCGGCGTTTCTTATAGTCGAATGGAGCGTTTGTATTCGGTCGGTGTCATCTTGGTAAAACTTTTAAAGCATTTTGAAAAATATTGCGGGTTATCAAAATGCAACAGATCCGAGATCTTACTGATGTTATAGTTCCCTTCACGCAACAGTTTTTTTGCTTCTTCCATTTTCAGCGAATTATAGAAACGAATAATACCGCTTTTCTTGTACTGATTAAACAACGATTTTACCGTACTCTCGCTTTTCCCCAACTGCGAGGCAATATCGGCGACCGTGAGTTTCCCATAAATGTTATTATTGAGAATATCCAAGATCTCTTTAACGTTGTAGGGGACATGTACATCATCGATCCAATAACTGCGGCGCATCGTTTTGCTCAACACATCGCTGCTGCGGCAAAGTTTGATAAGAAAGATCTCCAACAGGTTTTTCGTCATTTGATCGCCGCCGATGGGCGCGTTGGGGAGCTTTTCCAATTTTTGCAACAAGGGATTGGTTTCGTCCACCAATTTGAAGCTGGAAAGCCCTTCGGCAAACAAGCCCGACAGAATCGCTTTTTCTTCGGGGGCCAGTTTGAAAATTTTCCCTTCAAAATACTCCATGGCGGGACTGTTACATTCAAAGGTAACAATACTGGCATTCGGGGCAATGCAGTGGTTTCCCGACAGGTTGTGGTACTCGTTCGGCTTGTGAAATGTCATTTCGCCGCTTTTGAGCACAAATTGGTTTTTATCAGCGGTGCATAGCATTTCGCCCTTATCAATGTATACCATTTCCCAGAAATCGTGACGTTCGCCCTCGTATTGAAAACTCTTGGAAAACTCCATATAAAAAATAGTAATGATGTTTTCCACATCAAATAACTCGTTAAAGCTCACATGTGTAAATTTATCTTTCACAACAGCACCTCATTAACTGATTTTACACATATTATAGCCGATTTTACATTCCAATGCAAGCGCTAATTTTATATAATATGTGCAAAGGAGGAATGTTACTATGTATACAGTATTGGTCATATCCTGTCATCCGGACGATATGGAAATTGCGTGCGCCGGCACACTGCTCAAGTGCAAAGCGCGCGGCGACAGAGTGGTGGTTTGTCACCTTTCCAGCGGTAATCTCGGCCACGTGGTCATTCCGCCGGATGAGTTGCGTGTGATGCGCGCCGGTGAAGCCAAGCGCAGCGCGGATCTGGGCGGTTTTGAAGTGATGTACGGCGGATTTGACGATCTCGCGATCTACGACAACAACAAAGAAGCACGCGACAAGGTTGTCGATGTGATCAAGCAGGTGGATCCCGATTTCATCATCACCCATTCGCCGGACGATTACATGCCCGACCACACGGCTACTGCCAAGTTGGTGTTTGATGCGTGTTTTGCGGCTACGCTTCCCAACTATCACACCAAGACGGAGGGAGCGGCGCGTTTGGTCCCCGTGTATTATATGGACACGTTGGCCGGCGTGAACTTCAATCCCACAGAGTATGTTGACGTTTCCGAGTACATCGACAAGAAATTGGAGATGCTCAACTGTCACGAATCTCAGATCGTCTGGATGCGCGACCACGATCATATCGATTTCCCCGATATGGTCAAGACCTGCTGCCGATACCGCGGTTTCCAGTGCGGTGCCGACTATGCGGAAGGGTTCCGCCAATGTCAGGTCTATCTTAAAGGCACGACGAAACGACTGTTACCTTAAAGGAGGAAAAAACAATGAATTTCAATTCAACGGTAAAAGGCTCGGCGTTGGAAGGATTCTATCCTGCCGGATGGGACTTCGAGAAGATCGATGCTTGCATCGATGCGCCTGAAAAAATCACCGAGAAGCAAGCGCATTGGCATCCGGATTTCACGCCCGTTCAGTGCAACGATCTGGGTGAGTTTGAGACCTACATGGGTCACGAGATCGCCATGCAGATCAAACTGGCGAAAGAGAGAGGCGAAAAGATTGCCTTCATCCTGCCGGTTGGCCCGATGGGTATGTACAAGTGGGTCGTATACTTCATCAAGGCGTGGGGCATCTCCTGCGAGCACGTATACACCTTCAATATGGACGAGTGGGCCGACAGCGAAGGCAACACCCTGCCGAGCGACAACCCCGGTGCGTTCCAGTACGCTATGGAGCAGGCCCTCTTCAATCCGCTCGGCGAGTTGACCGTTCCTGTTGCGCAGAGAAACTTTGCCACCAAGACGAATCTGCCCACCTATCCCGAGAAGATCGCCGCGCTGAAAGCGGAGGGCGCTAAGTTGGTGCTGGTTTACGGCATCGGCAGAATGTGCCACATTGCTTTCTGGGAGCCGACGTTTGCCGCGGATTATGCGACGGCCGCCGAGTGGGAGAAAGCGCCGTATCGCATTGCTGCGAAGATCCATCCGTTGACGGTGGAGCAAAATGCGTTGACCAGTTTCAAGTCCAGAACTCCGCTGGTTCCTTGCCGCGCCAACACCATTGGCCCCGGTGTGTTTATGCAAGCGGACTATGCGATCGGCGGTGCTGACGGTACGTTGGGTCGCGGTATGCAGTGGCAGGGTCTGTCTTTGTGGATGACACTCCGTCACGAGACTTCGCCGTGGATCACCTCCACGTATGTTCCGAAGCTTGCCGGTAAGCTCTTCTTCTTGAAAGACCTCGCCGGTCCGCTGGAAGCGGAGTGCAACTGATGTCTATGAATACGATTAAAAAAGGCATTGCGGTTGCCGGTACGGTTTTGGTGGATAAGATCAATGAGATCGCAGCATATCCCGCGTGTGGTGAACTGACCAAGATCGTCGGTTTAAACAAAGCGGTGGGCGGTTGCGTTCCCAATGTCGGCATCGATCTGAAAAAGATCTCGCCCACATTGGACGTGTTTGCCGTGGGTAAGATCGGTGCAGATGATGACGGCGCGTACGTCAAGTCGATCTTGTCCGAAAACGGGGTGGACGTATCGGCGATTACCGTGGATGATTCGGATAAAACGAGTTTTACCGAAGTGATGAGTGTCACGGGCGGTCAGCGCACCTTCTTCACCTACGCCGGTGCCGACGGCGGCTTTACGGCCGAGGATATTTCGTTTGAGAAAACGAACGTGAAACTTCTCCATCTCGGGTACTTCTTGTTGCTCAAGAAAGTCGATGAGGGCGAGGGTGTCGCCATTTTGAAAAAGGCGATCGAAAACGGGGTAGAGACCTCCATCGATTTGGTGAGTGAAAACTCCAATCGTTACGCGTTGGTGTTGCCGTGCTTACCGTATACGGATTACCTCATTATCAACGAGGTAGAAGCAGGTCGCTTGACGGGTATTGAACCCGAAGAGAGCAATCTGAAAGCCATCGCCGCAAAACTCAAGGCAATGGGCGTGCGCAAAAAGGTTATCATCCACATGCGCGATGCGGCTTTGTGTTGCTCGGATGAAGGAATCACTGTTGTCGGTTCGCTGGATATCCCCGGCAGCATAATCAAAGGTACGACCGGCGCAGGCGATGCGTTCTGTGCAGGTGCCTTGTATGCCATCTACGAGAATCGATCGGATAAAGAGATTTTGGAATTTGCTTCTGCGGCAGCGGTCATGGCATTGCAAAGCGCCGATGCGACCAGCGGTCTGTGTGAAGAAGCCAAGATTTTGGAATTCTGCAAGCAATTCCAAAGAAAAGCGATCGATTGGTAAGTGTAAGCTGTGTGCTTTGAAGGAGAAGATTGGCAAACGATACATTCGATTTTGATTATAGGCCAGTCGAATATGGCAGGTCGCGGTTTTAAAGAAGATGTTTCGCCGATCCATAACGATAGGCTGTATACGCTTAAAAACGGACGTTAGCAAGGAATGTATGTCCCTGTTAATCCCGATCGCTCTTTTTCGGGAATCAATCTGGTTGAGAGTTTTGCGGATATGTATGCGCGGGATCATAATGTGGATGTTGGTATCATTCCTTGTGCAGACGGGGGAACTTGCTTGGACCAATGGCAGGTAGGCGGGCTTTTGTTTGGCCACGCTTGCTATATGGCGGAATTGGCATCGAGAACATCGACGATTGCCGCTGTTTTATGGCATCAAGGTGAATCCGACTGTGCGGAAAGCAGATATCCGTTGTATGAGGAAAAACTTACCGTGATCATGGATGCGTTTCGCAAAAGGCTTGGTTTACAGGATGTTCCGTTTTTGCTTGGCGGTCTCGGCGATTACTTGCAATTGAACGAGGCATCCAAGGATTACAAAAACTACATTTATGTTAATGAAGCACTCCGGAAGATAGCCGATAAACATACAATGACGGCATTTGTTTCTGCCAAAGGGTTGGGGTCCAATCCGGATTATCTTCATTTTTCGGCGCAAGCACTCAGAGAGTTCGGTGTGCGGTATTATGAGGATTTTTTGAAGATCGAAGACAAAAACAAGGTGTTCGAAGAAAAGAGTACACCCGACCAAGCAATAAGAAACGATATAGAACACCTATAATATGAATCTCAAAACAAAAAGCACTGCGAAGCAGTGCTTTTTGTTTTATCCAATCCGAAGGATTGGCATGTCATCGCCGTCAGGCGTATGTCATCACGCGAAGCGTGTATGGCATCACCGCAGGGGCATTTCCTTTGCCTTGATTTGTAAACGCTTTTCTGCTGAACTTTACATGTGAGGTGCGATACCGACTGAGCGTGGCGAAGTCCGTGCAACACGTTTCTTGCGCTTTAAACTGTCGGCATTTTGCTTTCGCAAAACCGCAAAAGTTGCGGTGTGTTCAAGTCCGGTTGAGGGAGCCCAAAATCCCGTTCGCCAAAGTGGGTAATATCATAACGTTGACCCCTCATATCCAAGCCGCAGGCTTGGATACGTAATCTCACATAAGCGAGCCTGACCACTCTTTTAAGGGGGCTTGGTTGCGTAACCTATCTGGCGGTGCATGCGCATGATGCAAGGGGAGCTCACGTGTGATTGAAATGATGTTGCTGTATTTCGCACAAAGCCGTACCACGTGTGAAGCGCCGCAATTTATGCAATACCGCCATAAAACACGGACGTATATTGTATAGTATTGAACTATGCGAGGCTTGCTTTTTGCAGAATATAGTTGTATAATATAATTTCCAAAAGTATGTTCTGAAAGGGGCTTGACACATGTGTTCGCAAAAAAGCGGTTTTTGCGAACAGCCAAGGGAGCACCATGCCCATTTTCAGACAGCAACCCAACATAACACACGAAATATCGGCCAAGCACATAGGGGCTGCTATGCGCTTGGTTGGTTTTTGCATGTAGGAGAGAGTAGCGTGGCGAAGCATTTCAAGAAGAGACCGCGTGTGTTCGAGCGCCCGCCGGTGAAACGCACGGTGACGATCGTGCTGGTCGTGTTGGTGACGGTTTCGCTGTTGATGAATTTGTTCACCTTCATCATGCCGGTGGTGAAATATTACGGCAACAGCATGTCACCAACGTTGCACGACAAACAGATTTTGATCGTCAACAAGATGGCGGAGATAAAACGCGGAGATATCGTTGCATTTTATTACAACAACAAAGTGATCGTGCGCCGTGTGGTGGCGGTCGGTAACGAGCAGGTCGCCATCGACGTGTTCGGCACGGTGTCGGTGAACGGCACGGTGTTGGAAGAACCTTACGTGGAACAGCCCACACTCGGGCAATGCAATTTGGATTTCCCGTACAGTGTGCCGGCAAAATCGTATTTCGTGCTGGGGGATAACCGCGACACTGCCATGGACAGCCGTCTTTCGGAAATCGGTGTGGTGACCGAGGACCGCTTGATCGGCAAAGTGGTGTTTTCGCTCAATCCGTTCAAAACAATTCAGTAATTTTTCCAATGGCGGGTGATGAACGATGCGTGCTGATAAGGCAAAAAAACGGAATATCAAAAGCATCGCGTTTGTTATCGCCTGCGTGACGGCGTGTATCGCCGCTTGCGTGCTGCTTTTTTGTTTGAACATAACCCCCACGGTGGCGTTGGAGCAGGAGATACGCTGTGGGATCGAAGAACATACCCACATCGATGCGTGTTATGAAGGGGATTTCCTCACCTGCGGCCGTGCGGCGCACACACACGACGGCAACTGTTACATCATTCTTCTGAAAGAGAACAACATCAACAACATTCTTGCCCTGCTGGAAAACAGCGAGACCCATTCGCTGGAACACGTGATTGCGGACACGATGACCTCGGCGTTGCATTTCAACGCCAATATGAACAGCACGGAATTGAGCGGCAGTATCAGCGAGATGCCGCTGACACAGGACACGGTGGTGCAGATGAACACCACCATTTCGGGCGAAGAGACGTTGCCCAACATCGTGCTGAACGAAAACATCAACACGCCCCAAGCGGTGGCGGATTCCGAGGACACGACGGATCCTCCCTCCAACAGCAACGTAACGCTGGATATTGAGAAGGATCCGAGCACCGCCACTTACAGCACGAACTTCTACATTTATCTGGACGGTGAGTGGATGTGCATCGGCACCTTGCCGTATACCACCACCGCCAACGGCAGCCGTTACGATTACACCATCCCCACAAGCGACGTGCTGGATCTGGTCAACGGGGTGCTGGGTACGGAGTATGTGTACAACTCCTTCGATATTGCGGTGTCCACCTCGCGCAACAGCGGCTATACCATAAGCAACGTCGGTATGGGGTCGGTCACCACGACGGTGGCTTACCGTCAGCGAAACACCGCCGCCAAATCGGCGCGGTATGTGCGCCTGATCCCGAACAACGGTGCGGCGAACAGCGTGGCGTTCGCGTTTTACACCGTGACCTTTCAATATCCCGACGGGCGCACGGTGGAACGGGTGGTGCGTTCGGGCACGACGGTGACTTTGCCCGACGGCAATTACGAATGGTCAAACGGCAATCGGACCTACGCCGCAGGAGAGGCGGTCACCGTTACGGGTGTCACCACCTTCACGGGTACCACACTCGGGCCGATCACCTTTATCAATGTGCATTACGATGTGAATTTCCCCACCGTGAGCGGTGTGACGGTGGCCACCAAGCCCACCTTGGCAGGGTTATCCTCCGCCACCGTGACCGACGGTTACATGGAAGGCACGGCGGCAACGGTGCGCAACGTGTCACAGCAGAGCGTGGCCGGCAAGGTGAACAACAACTCCACCGGTCTTTCGCGTGTGGTGCAGTTCAAGGGCTGGAAGGTTAGCGGCAGTGACGTGATCTTGCAACCGAACACCACGCTTGTGTGGGAAGAACTGTTGCAATACGCCACGGGCTCCGCCTTGCATTTGACGGCGGTGTGGGAATACGCCGCCGTGCAGACCGCCACCTTCTTCATCCGTTTCGACTCGGTGGCGGTGGATACCGACGGCAACATCACCGGGCAGGATTCCAACAAGTACACCAACGAGCTGTTCGCCGCCTACGTGGGGGGCATCGACACCTCCCTGTCCGCCTCCCAGCTGCACCAGCTGTACCACATTGCGGACACCACGTCGGACAACTCCTAAAG
>JAZNTC010000007.1:0-2680 GCA_045591605.1 Acutalibacteraceae bacterium
GATAACTGCTTGAGCAACCACGGGAGCAACGCTCTTGTTCAGCGCGGAAACAATGATGTTTTCCTCGTTGAGCTCGTTCTCGGGAATCAGGGTTGCCAGTGCGTGAGAAGCGGCAACCTTCATCTCCTCGTTGATGCAGGATGCGCGGCAATCCAGCGCACCGCGAAAAATGCCGGGGAACGCCAACACATTGTTGATCTGGTTCGGGAAATCCGAACGACCCGTGCCCACCACGCGCGCACCGGCGGCTTTTGCCACGTCTGGCATGATTTCAGGGGTGGGATTCGCCATTGGGAACAGCACCGCATCGGTTGCCATGGATTTCACCATTTCGGGGGTCACGAGGTCGGGCGCTGACACACCAATGAACACGTCCGCACCGACCAACGCATCCGCGAGCGTGCCCTTCTTTTGGGCGAGGTTTGTCACCTTTGCCATCTCTTCCTGCGCCGCGTTGTTGTGCTCGCCCCCTTCGGCAATGATGCCGAAGCGATCGCAGAAGGTGAGGTGTTTGACACCCATATTCATCAAGTGCTTACCGATGGCAACGCCTGCCGAGCCGGCACCATTGATGACCACCTGCACATCGCCGATCTGCTTTTTCACCAGTTTCAGCGCATTGATGAGCGCCGCCGCCACCACGATGGCGGTGCCGTGCTGATCGTCATGGAAGATCGGGATATCGCAGATTTTTTTGAGTTTCTGCTCGATTTCAAAACAACGGGGTGCGGCGATATCCTCAAGGTTAATACCGCCAAAACTGCCCGAGAGCAGATACACCGTGCGGACGATCTCATCCACGTCCTTCGACTTGATGCACAAAGGGAAGGCATCCACATCGGCAAACGCTTTGAACAGCGCACATTTGCCTTCCATCACGGGCATACCGGCTTCGGGACCGATGTCGCCGAGACCGAGCACCGCGGTGCCGTCGGTCACCACTGCCACCAAGTTGGAACGACGGGTCAGTTCATACGACTTGCTGACGTCCTTTTGAATTTCCAAACACGGCTCTGCCACACCGGGGGTGTAAGCGAGCGAAAGATCCTCGCGGCTGTTGATGGGCGCACGGGAGATCACTTCGATCTTACCGTTCCATTCATAGTGCTTTTTGAGCGATTCCTTACGAATATCCATTGTTTATTCCTCCCACGGCGGCGATAACGGGCGTCTTTTCAAGACAGCGCATCCGTTGTTGGAACGTCACCGATCGTCACTTCCTCACGCAAAATTGTGCGCGCCGCGGAACCGTTCCGCGGCGCGTTGTTAGGGTGAGCATATAAACTCGAACCCTAGGCTTTTTTACTTGATCGCCGTGCTCTTTTCCTTTTGGATAACGTCGTGTGCGCCGCCTTCAATGATACTGGTGGCCGACACGAGGGTGAGTTTCGCCTTCTTCTGCAACTCGGGGATGCTGAGCGCACCGCAGTTGCACATGGTGGATTTCACCTTGCTGAGCGAGAGCGCCACGTTATCTTTGAGCGTACCGGCATACGGCACGTAGGAATCCACACCTTCCTCGAAGGAGAGTTTCTTATCGCCGCCGAGGTCATAGCGCTGCCAGTTGCGCGCACGGTTGGAGCCTTCGCCCCAGTACTCTTTATAATACGTGCCGTTGATATTCACCTTGTTGGTGGGGCTTCCGTCGAAGGGGGCGAAGTAGCGACCCAACATAATGAAGTCGGCACCCATCGCGAGTGCGAGGGTGAGGTGATGGTCGTACACAATGCCGCCATCCGAGCAGACAGGCACGTAGATGCCCGTTTCCTCATAATACTCGTCACGCGCTTTGCACACTTCGATCAGCGCGGTGGCCTGACCGCGACCGATACCCTTGGTTTCACGGGTGATGCAGATGGAGCCGCCGCCGATGCCGACCTTAATGAAGTCCGCACCGCTCTCCGCGAGGAAACGGAATCCGTCCGCATCCACCACGTTACCGGCACCGACCTTTACGCTGTCGCCGTAACGCGCACGGATCCAGTCGATGGTGAGTTTCTGCCATTCGGAGAAGCCTTCGGACGAGTCGATGCACAAAACGTCCGCGCCTGCTTCCACCAGTGCCGGCACGCGCTCGGCATAGTCACGCGTGTTGATACCGGCACCCACGACGTACCGCTTGGAGGCATCCAACAGTTCGTTGGGATTCTGCTTGTGAGTATCGTAGTCCTTGCGGAACACGAAATAGCACAGTTGACCTTCCTCGTTCACGATGGGGAGCGAATTCAACTTGTTATCCCAAATGATGTCGTTTGCCTCTTTCAGCGTCGTGCCTTCTTTGGCGCAGATCAATTTCTCGAGTGGGGTCATAAATTCCGACACCTTGGTGTCGAGTGCCATGCGGCTGACACGGTAGTCACGACCGGTAACGATACCCAGCAGTTTGCCGTTGGGCTGTGCATTCTCGGTGATCGCAACGGTAGAGAAGCCGTTCTTCTCCTTCAGAGCCAGAACATCTGCCAGGGTGGCATCAGGAGTCAGGTTGGAGGCGGAGGTAACAAAACCGGCCTTATAGCCCTTGACCTTTGCAACCATAGCGGCCTGATTCTCAATGGTCTGAGAACCGAAGATGAAGCTGATACCGCCCTCTTTTGCCAGAGCGATGGCAAGGGTATCGTTGGAGACGGACTGCATGACCGCGGAGGTCATGGGGATATTCAAAGAGATTGCAGGCTCTTCC
>JAZNTC010000008.1:0-20324 GCA_045591605.1 Acutalibacteraceae bacterium
TCGTTCCCGTCTTGTCATACCGTTCATGTTGTTACCTCATTTCATTTCTTTGCATGCACTAAACACGCGACAGATTCGTCTGTAATTTCTTTATGTCGGCAAAGATCAATACCCACAACGCTGTATTTCATCTGTTTTTCAACAGAATAGTACTGTTCCATATCGGATGGGGTCGCTTTGTCAATGTTTTCGGTGGTATAACCGCACTTTAACAAAGATAGCGAATTATATAATTCGTTAAAGGTCTTGAACCTATGCAATTTTACAACAGTGGCGTTAAGTATTTCACCGGTAGCAGTATTGGCAAAAACAATCTTGTCGCCCACTTTTACTTTCTGACGCTTTTCATCAAACAAACGAAGTTCAATGGTTTTCTCTCCACTCTTTATCATTTCAAATGATGAAGAATTAAGTTTCATACTGTGGACCACTTCTTGTATACCATCCCTATCCTTTATGATTGTTTACTTTTTACGGTAGTAATAGATGCAATAAGTTTTCTGCGTATGGTTCCGCATTTGCTAACCAAACTTTTATATGTTGTTTCATTGAAAGAGTTCACCTTAAAAAGAATTTCAAGCCAATATTCGGTTTCATAACACTCTTTGAGCGCGATTTCTAATTTGTTTATAAAATCAGCTTTACTTTGCGCATATTTCGCTTCATAGGAATTGGCACCAATAGATGAACAAGAACGTAACAACTGATTTACAAACACAGAACGTCCTTTAATGCTGTCGCAGATTACAGTTATCTCAACGGTAAGTTCGACAGCTAAATCTTTTATTGTTTTATCGTCCATTAGAAACCTCAATTCTGCGATATACTCGCTTTGCTCGTGCGATATATTTGCTACCGCAAATGCGATATAATCTCATTTTATTCGATTGCGATATGATATAAATTCTATCACGTTCCAAAGGAACATATCGCATCAAAGATATATCGCATACGAAGTATATATCACAAATTCTGTTAGGAATTTATATCGCTGTGTGCTTTGCATAGCAAAGCCACACACTCCACGTGCGCGGTGCGCGGAAACATATCCACGGGAGTAACCTTTTCGGTTTGATACCCCAGTTCACCGAACAGTTTAAGATCACGTGCCAGGGTGGCAGGATCGCAGGAAACGTACACCACGCGCGACGGCGCCATATCCGCCACGGTACAAATCACCTGCGGTGTGCATCCTTTGCGCGGCGGATCCAGCACCACCACGTCGGGACGAATACCCTCACGGCGCAGTTGCGCCGCCGCTTCACCGGCATCGGCACAGAGAAACCGCGTGCCTTCAACACCATTGCGCTCGGCATTGCGTCGTGCGTTTTCCACCGCCGACGGCACCACTTCCACACCAATCAATTTCGCCGCCTTGTGCGCCATGGAAAGCCCGATCGTGCCCGTGCCGCAATACAAATCCAACAGCACGTCCTCGCCCGTCAATGCCGCCGCATCCGCCGCAAGACGGTACAGCACTTCGGCTTGGGTGCGATTCACTTGATAGAATGAACGGGGCGAAATGGCGAATTCCAGCCCACATAAGCGATCGGTAATGTGGCACTCGCCATACAGCGCAAATTCCTCGTCGCCAAGCACCACGTTGGTATCGGCACGGTTGATGTTCACCACAATACTGCAAACACCTTCGATCTCACAAAGACGCGATACAAGGTCTTTCACGTTGGGTAACCGTCCGCTCGTGCACACAAGGCAGACCATGATCTGTCCCGTGGCCTCGGCTTTGCGGATGTACACGTGGCGCAACAGACCGCTGCCGTCCGTTTCGTCATACGCCAACACGGCGGACTCGTTCCCCCATACCGCCACGGAATCCAAAATGCGAGAGAACTCGGATGGTTGCAACAAGCAATCGCGCTGTTGAACCAAGCGATGACTGCGCGGCGCATAAAACCCGAAGTGCAACCCATCTTCCCCATTTGCCACAGGATATTGCGCTTTGTTTCGATACCGTTGCGATGCGCTGCCCACAATCGGTTCGGGGGTAACGTTCAGTTCACCGATGCGTTCCAGTGCATCGGCTACCCGTTGCCATTTGTAACGAAGTTCCGCTTCGTAGGTTACATGGCGAAACACGCAGCCGCCGCAAGGCGACGCCACGGGACAATCGTTCGCCGCCATCTCCGGCGGTAAACGGTCGTCACCTGCCGTGAGCAGTTGTTCCACGCGCCCATATGCCAAACGTTTTTCCACTTTCACAATGCGGCAAAGCACACGGTCACCCACCGCAGCGGCAGGAACAAACACTGCCATACCGCGATCCTCCGCCGTTTCGCGAAAACGTGCAATGCCGCTCCCCTCGGAGGACATTGCTTCGATGGTCAATTCAATCAGTTGGTTCTTTTCTAACATGGTTTTCTCACTCGTATTGTGCAAGATAGGCATTCATTTCTGCCTGTGTTAAACCGAAATAGGTGGGCAAATATCCCGATTGGCTCGTGCAGGTATCGATGAGATGTTGACGGGTCATCGCTGTCTTTTTCTCAATGATGCCGCGCAAGGTGCGGCAATAGCTTTCCCAGTTTGCAACCGAGGAAGGCTGTGCCCATTTCGCAATGTGCATACCCATTTCGGGTGCGATTTCCGCCACCAACTCATCATAGATCGCGAGCATTCGTTCGGTGTTAAAGGTAGTGTTCAAGTGATAAAGATATTGCCGTATAAACATGTCGCGGAAGGTATCGTTTTGCATCAAGCCACACATCAGCGTGGTGTCAAACATTTTGCCGATACCGTGTCCCATGGGGTTCACAACCTCTTCGATCATGTTCCATTGATAGGTGGACGGATACAGCGCCCAGTCCATATCAAACATGACCCAACGCCATTTACCGTCGGATTTCACTTTGTAATACTTGATGTTGCCGGTATCGGTGTTGTTGAAAAAGCTTTCGCAGATCCAGTAGTTGATGAGTTCGTCCACGTCCACCTGACTGCAAACGTAGGCATAATTCGCCTCATCCTTCAAACTGTGGGTACGCACGTATTCAAGCAACTCTTTGTGGGCATCGTAAGTGCCGGTCATCATCATATTGTTGCCCTTGATCATATCCATATCCTCTTCGGGCACACCCGTGCGGTTAGATACATAGGCTTCGCAGATTTTATCACGCAGATCATAAAGACCATAGTATTCGCCGTTAAGATACACGATGATCGGCTGATAATCCATAATGTCCAGATCCATTTGATCCTTCACCACCATAGCGGTGAACGCATCGCGGATGTGGGCGCTGTTGATGTCCTGTCCCGAATTGCGAAGCACCAATTCGGAATACACATTGGTGGCGGAATCGCCGAAGAAGGGATAACACACTTCGGTTACACCGTATTTATCACGCATATTGATGGACACACTTTTTTGCGATTGTGCACGGCTGTACTGACCGAACACCTTGATGCCTGCGTTAAATTCCAGTTGCATCTGCCCGTTTTCGTCCATATACTCCACGTGAACGGGGCGCTCCCAATCTTTCCAATAGTTGGCACCCACGTGCGGAAAGGTTGCTGTCCATCCCGGTCCGTCCGCAAAAATGCCCGTGTGATAATCATAAAGATTCTCGGGATCGGTGGACAAAAACATCACCGGCAAGGTGTGTTTGACACCCACAATGTAACTGCCCGCGCTGTCGTCCGACGGCATATATCCCTCGCGCCACGCTTTGGCGCGGATTGTCATGGTTTGGGTCACAACGATAGGCGCGGTATAGAGGGGTGAACTCAACGTCGGTGTGCTGCCGTCGGTGGTGTAATGAATCTGTGCGTTCGGGCAAGAGATGGAAACGGTTGTCCCCGACTTCACGTAACCGCTCATCACCGAAAATACCGGTGTTGCCGCAGGACCACGTTTGCCGCTTGTGGGGTTGGCATTGCCCGGCGTGACGGTTTCAAAATAATACATACCGTTGTCGGTCGCGCTCACGCGTCCGCAGGACTGCAAATCGTCCAGTCGACCGCTTTTAAAGGTGTCAGCCACCACGTTATTTTTATCAAAGAGATACAGTTGCTCGCCAAACCGCGTGATACCAAAGGTGGCATATTGCTCGCCCGTGCGTTGCACATACATCTCTTCATCAGCGCCGCAAAACACCAGAAAATATTCGCCTGCGCCCAGTGTAACATCGGGTAATGCACACCCATTTGCGGCAGATTTATTGCCCGAGAGCCTGTATCCCAAAAGGGAGACAGGCTCTGTGGTCGGGTTATATAATTCTACAAAATCGTAAGTTTGACCGTCGGATGCGGCAAGTCCGCTGCGGTTGACCGCCGCCACTTCATTGATCACAATCGATTTGCTCATCGGGTACAACGCGCTGTCAATTTCATCAAAACCGCTGACGTTGTTCACCGCACCGGGTGTGGTGCGTGCAAAGAATTTCCACGCCGCACGGTCGGGTGTGCGCCCGTAACTCAAGTTGGAAGTCAAGCTGAAGACGGCGGCACTGTCTGCCACGCGTTTGGCGGTGTCATACAGCGTGAGCGAATCCTCATCACCGCTTAATTTGAAATCGGCGTGCAATTCACTGCCGTTGGCATACGAAATGGTTTTGCCCGAAAGGAACACCACCAAGTAAGCCCCTGCATCCAACATAACATCGGGGAAAATCCATTTGTCGTTCTTAGTGGCATCATCCGACAGCGCAAAACCTTTCAGGCTCACTGCCGCCGTACCGTAGTTATACAGTTCCACCCACGCGGAGAATTCACCGTCCACATCAGCCAACGTAACCGTTTCGGAGGTAGTGTATTCATTGATACACACCGTAAAGGAGGAAGTGGAAACGATCGGTTGTTCGGACTGTGCTTTCAGTGCCGAATTCGCCGCCGCAGGCGTGGGCATTTCAAAATACACCGTGTCCCCTGTTTTGTTGCTTCCGCACGAAGCGTTAGCCCCCAAATTCAAAACATTCACCTTGGAGAGTTGTGTCCCGTCGGGAGAATAGAGATACACCGTCTCACCCGTGGATTTCAGCGAAAACGGAAGGTGGATCACGCGGTTAGCGGCATCCGACTGCTCTTTACCCGATGCATATACCACCAAATATTCCCCTGCCTTCAACGACAAGGAAGGGAATACAAACCGCGTGGGATTGTTGGCATCGTCGGTTATGGAATACCCCGAAAGATCCACGTCCGCATCGGTGGGATTGTGGATCTCCACCCAGTCGGAATAGTCTCCGTCCGGATCGGCCAAAAAACCGTTGTTTTGTGCCATCACCTCGGAAATGTACGGTGTTAAATTGGCCGCTGTTTTTTCTTTTTTAGTGCAACCGGCAAACAGACCAATAAGAATTGCCAAGAACAAGCACAGCGAAACACCTTTTTTTAACATAACACACTCTCCTTCGGAAAACTATGCCTTAATTTGTAACAAACCGAATGACAAAGCGGCAGACAACAAGACCGCCACCAACAGGAACACGCCGTCACTCACACTTTTAGGGATGGGAACCACGGGAGCGACCGAGCCGATCAGCATTCCTGCCACTGCAAAACTCATCCAACCGTGCGCCGTTTTGTATGCCCAGCCAAGCAACCGTGCAAACACCAAAAACGCCACGCAAAAGCCGATTCCAACCACCAAAAGACGTCCGATATCCACGAGTTCCACCGCGTGCAATAGCGGTTTATACACGCCAAATGCCATCAACACAAACGACATACTGGTGCCGGGCAACACACTGCCGAGTCCCAACACCGCACCGCATAAAAACGCCAACGGATACGGCAAATGTTCGCCTCCACTGTAATGGATCTCACGCAACGTGGTCAAAAACATCATCGCCACGGCAAACACCAACGTGGCAATCAAATAATACGGACGAAACCCCGTTTTGGATGCATCACGGAACACCGACGGCAACGTGCCGATGATCAACCCGATGAACACACTGTACGTAAAGAAAGCGTATGCATCCAAGAGATAGTGTATCAGCCTGCCGCATAACAGCATACCAATCGCCGCACCCATTCCGAGCGGCAGCAAAAACAAAGCTTTTTTGAAAAACTCTTTATGAATCGTTCCTACGGCGGACACAATGGGTTCATACAATCCGAAAACGACAGCAATCGCACCGCCGCTGATACCGGGTGCAATACCTGCAATCCCCATAAAAAAGCCGGTCAACATCATAATAAGAAAGGATGAATACGCGCGATTTTTCACACCGTTTCCCCCAGTATCGCCAACATGTGATAAGTATACCTTATTTTCGCGCACATTGCAAGGGTGTGACCGAAAAAAAGATAACAAAAAGGTCCCCGCGAGGAGACCTTTTTGTTTGTTAGAGTTCTTCTTTTTCAAACGTAAAGGCATCATCCTTTACACCGACAACCACCGTATCGTTGGCAACAAAGCGGTTTTCCAGCATGCGTTCAGCCAGCGCATCTTCAATCTGTGATTGAATGGCGCGGCGCAACGGACGCGCACCGTATACCGGATCAAATCCGGCACGGGCAATCTTTTTCACCGCTTCATCGCTGACACGCAAACCGATGGACAAGCTTTCAAGACGGGTTTCAAGCCCTTTCAACATACGGCGTGCAATTTCCTCGATGTGCGTTTCGGACAACTGATGGAACACAATGGTATCGTCCACACGGTTCAAGAACTCGGGACGGAACACTGTTTTCAGCTCGCTCATGACGTTTTCACGAATGGTTTCATGGTTCGCCGCCGCATCCGACACGTCGCCAAACCCGAAACGCGGTTTGGTATCGGTGATGCGCCGCGCACCAACGTTGGAGGTCATAATAATCACGGTGTTTTTGAAATCCACACGACGCCCTTGCGCATCGGTCAACACGCCGTCGTCCAGAATTTGCAACAGCATATTGAACACGTCGGGATGCGCTTTTTCGATTTCATCAAACAACACGACGGTGTAGGGTTTGCGGCGGATTTTTTCGGTCAACTGACCGCCTTCATCGTAACCGACGTATCCCGGAGGTGACCCAACCAAGCGCGAAACGGTGTGTTTTTCCATGTATTCCGACATATCCAGACGCACCATGGCACCCTCATCCCCGAACATGGCGGCGGCAAGCGCTTTGCACAGTTCGGTTTTGCCAACCCCTGTCGGGCCAAGGAAAATGAATGAACCGATCGGACGATGCGGATCTTTCAACCCAACACGTCCACGCCGAATGGCACGCGACACCGCCGACACCGCTTCATCCTGCCCCACAAGACGTTCGTGCAAAATGCTCTCCATCTTTAAAAGACGTTGTCCCTCTTCTTCGGTCAGTTGCACCACGGGAACACCTGTCCATCCCGACACGATTTGGGCAATATCTTCGGCGGTGACTTCGCCGTGAAGAGCGGCGTTTTTCTCTTGCCACGCTTGTTTTTCTTCTTCCAGTTTTTGCAACAACTCTTTTTCACGGTCGCGCAGGGAGGCGGCACGCTCAAAGTCTTGCTCGTTCACGGCCGCTTTCTTTTCCTGTTCCAACCGCTTTTGTTCTTCTTCCATTTCACGCAGATCGGGCGGTGTGGAAAAGGTTTTCAACCGCACGCGTGAGGCGGCCTCGTCCACCAAGTCGATCGCTTTATCGGGCAAATACCGATCGGAGATATACCGCACTGACAGTTTCACTGCGGCTTCAACCGCCTCATCGATGATCTTCACTTTGTGATGCGCTTCGTATTTGTCTCGCAGACCTTTCAAGATCAACACCGCTTCTTCGGGCGAGGGTTCCCCTACTGTTACAGGTTGAAAGCGGCGTTCCAACGCGGCATCTTTCTCAATGTGCTTGCGGTATTCGTCCAAGGTGGTCGCACCGATCACCTGCATCTCACCGCGCGCCAACGACGGCTTTAAAATATTGGCGGCATCCACCGCCCCTTCCGCCGCACCGGCACCGATAAGCGTGTGGATCTCGTCGATAAACAAAATGATGTTGCCGTCTTTTTTTACTTCTTCAATAGCATTTTTGATGCGTTCTTCAAAATCGCCGCGATACTTTGTGCCTGCCACCATACCAGTAAGGTCCAGCGTGATCAAGCGTTTTCCGCGTAACAGATCGGGCACTTCATCCGCCGCAATCTTTTGTGCCAATCCTTCCGCAATCGCCGTTTTACCCACACCGGGCTCACCAATCAGGCAAGGGTTGTTTTTGGTGCGGCGCGAAAGGATCTGCACCACGCGTTCAATTTCCTCGGCACGACCGATAACGGGATCGATCTTCCCTTCTTTCGCCATTACGGTCAAATCCCGTCCGAATTGATCCAGCGTGGGCGTTTTGCCGCCTTTTGCCGACACGCCGCGACCGCCTTCTGCCACCGTTTGCGGCGCGGCCGAACCGATGGCACGGCTAATTGCTTCAACCAACTCGTCGGGTCGTGTGCCGAGTGTGGTGAGCAACCGCACCGCCACACTGCTTTCATCTTCCAAAATTGCCAGCAAGATATGCTCGGTACCCACAAGCCCCTGCTGCATGGCATTCGCTTCGTTCACCGCCAATTCGAGCGACGTTTTGACACGCGGTGTAAAATCTTGCGGAGAGAGACGGCTGTGTTGACCGCTCCCCTCGGTTTTGGCAATGCTCTCTGCATATTCGGCGGCGGTTACCCCTTGCTCTGCCAGCACACCGGCGGCAACGCCGGTGCCTTCGCGCAAAAGGCCGAGCACCAAATGTTCCGTTCCGATATAGGTGTGTCCAAACTCCTCCGCTGCTGCAATCGCCAGATTGAGTGCATTATTCGCTTTTTCTGTAAAACCCTTAAAACGATACATATTTATCCTTCTTTCCTTAGGATGTCACGCACCATTTTCGCACGGGCGGCATCCCGTGCCGCCGTATCCAAGTCCTGTCTTGCCGCGGTCATAACGGCGGCGGGTTGCACATCGTACATCAACCCGTTGATGGTATCGAGCGTAATCGATTTCATCAATCCGGTTGCCACGCCTACACGCAAACAGGACAGGAGTTTCATGGATTCGTCGTGCGATAACAAACGTGCGTTTTGTAAGATGCCGAGCGAGCGAAACACGCGATCGGCAAACACGGCGGTGTCCGCCGCTTCTTCACGGGCGGTGCGCTCTTCTTTCACAATCTGCGCCACAATGCCTTTCAGATTGTCGATAGCCGCCTGTTCGGAGATGCCTAACGTCACTTGATTGGACAGTTGATACAATGCCCCTTCCGAACGACTGCCTTCGCCATACATACCGCGAATGGTAAGCCCCAACTTGGAAACGGTATTAACCAGTTGTTGCACCACACCGCGTTCTTGCAATGCCGGCAAATGCAACATCACCGAGGCGCGCATACCCGTGCCGAGGTTGGTGGGACATTGCGTGAGATAGCCGAGTCGTTCATCAAAAGCAAAGTGCAATTCTTCGTCCAACAACGTATCCAGCGCATCCAACCGTGCAAACAGTTCATCGGGTTGCAAACCGGCACCCATCGCCTGCAAACGTAAATGATCCTCTTCGCACACCATCAAACTAATACTTTCATCGGGCGCTAAGAACAAACCCGTTCCCTCACTGCATTGTGCAAAGTCGGGGCTGATCAAATGGCGCTCCACCATCGCGAGCGCATCGCGTTCCAGCATATTTTGCATATCCAAGAACTCCCACTTTTCGGGGCTCTTTTGCAAAGCGGTGCGTACCTTCTGGCAAATTTCACGGCGGTGTGTTGCCGTCATTCCTGCCGGGAACGGATAGGAAGGCAGATTGCGCGCCAAGCGAACACGGGTGCTGATCACCACATCCCCTTCGTTTCCGCTTTGACGATACCAGTGGTTTTGCCAATCACTCATGGTCAGCCCCTCCTTCCAAAGCACGAATGCGATCACGCAATTCGGCACATTTTTCGTATTCCTGTGCGGCAATCGCCCCGTTTAACTGTTCACGCAAGGTTTCCAGTTCACGTTCCAAGCGCACGGTGCCTTCTGCCGCGCTGGGCACTTTGCCCACGTGTCCCGTTTTTCCGTGAATGCGTTGCACCGAAGGAAGCAGGCGCTCATAGAACGTGGTGTAGCAAGCAGGGCATCCTGCTTTGCCGGACGAGGCAATTTCGCGAAAGGTTTTTCCGCATCCGTTGCAACGCACCGTGTCCGCCGTGCTGCGCGCCGAAGGTTCGGCAAACAAACTGCCCCAAAACGATCCCAAATCAAAACCGCCGACCCCTGCCGCGCAAGCCGCACAAAGGCGCAGTTCGGTTGTTACCCCGTTCACCGTACGTTTCACATAGGTGGTTGCCGGGTGTTTTCCGCATTTTTGACACAACATTTCGTTTCCTCCCATCAAGAATCTGCCAGAACGGTCAGCATTTGTTTCAGCAATGCCGCTCTCAGGCGATCGCGATCGCCCAGCGCCACACTGCGGTAGGCTTTATCCGAAAGAGCAGCCCCGATTACACGCGCATGGCGATCCTCTAACACGTGACGATCCACCAAGTTTTGCAACACGGCATTGGCTGTTACTGCCGACAACGAATCTCCTACCGAGTTGACAATGTGCATCAACGCCACTTGTTGCGCGTTATACCGAATGCGCTGAACACGCACATAGCCGCCGCCACCGCGCCGACTTTCCACGATATATCCTTGTTCGGGCGTGAAACGCGATGTCAACACGTAGCTGATCTGGCTGGGAACACATCCCAACTCTTCCGCCAATAAATTGCGTTGCAGTTCGGTCGTGCCGTCCTCCGCCTGTTCCAATCTATGAAGAATATAGGCGGCAATCTCATCACTTATGCGCACAGCCGCACCTCCTTCTCACTTTTCTGATTGCAGTATAACACGAAAGTCAACAAAAGTCAAGGACTAATAAAGTCAAATTTGAAATTTAACAATTGGGACACACATGATAGTTGTAACCGTTGGTACGCCCTTGACATAGTATGGGGTGTAATCCTCCCCCAACGGGGAGAGAACAAAGGAGGAACTTATTATGTGTCTGTCTAACCTCTTCTGCGGCAAGGATTGTACTTGGGCATGGATTCTGTTCATCATCGGTATTGTCCTGTTGCTCGAAAACAACTGCGGCGGCGAGTCCTGCGGTTGCGGTAACACGATCAATAACGGTTGCGGTTGTGGCTGTGGCTGTGGCTGCTAAATAACCAATAGCGGTCGGTGTGTTCGGCATTCGTCGGGCGCACCGACTTTGCTGTTTACCTCCAATTTGACAAAAAAGGGATTTTCGATTATAATACATGTAACCCGAATACAAGGAGGTTATGTGTATGAGTGAAAACAATCAAACTCTCTCTGACTCTGTTGTGGAAGAACGTAAACGCTGGAGTTTCTTTGGTCTTCCCTTTACTTTTACCGTGTATCGTATGAACGAAAAGAAATTGACCGTTCAAACGGGGTTGCTCACTACCAATGAGGATGATATTTTACTGCACCGCATTATGGACACCTCGCTTTCTCGCACCTTGTGGCAAAAATTGTTCAAACTGGGAAGCATCCGCATTGCCAGCAGTGACCAAAGTTCGCCTGAACTGGTGATTAAAAACATCCGCAATGTGCGTGCGTTCAAAGATACATTGGACGAACGCGTGGAAAGCGAACGTTTGCGCATGCGTGTACATATCGGTGAAATGTTAGAGAGCGACAAGACCGCTTTGGAAGCGCAAGAAGAAAAATAAACCGTATAACTCACCCAAACTAAAAAACGATGACTTTGGACAAATGTCGAAAGTCATCGTTTTTTACGTTATATTCTGTTATTTGGTCCAGTCGGTATCAATCGTCATCTCGGGATAGGGGTTCAACTTTAAGTGCTCTGCCGTGGGCTTTCCGTCCAATTTGGATCGCATAAAGCTGAGGAATTCGGTGAACTCGGGAAGTTTTTGTCTGTGACCACCCGGTTTGAACCAAATGCCGACATTGTCCTCGCATCCAAGATAACGGTACGCTTCTTTTACTCCGCAGAAGTTCATCCATGCGCCCCTGGGATTAATCCAGTAATCCTGCATTCCCTCGCACTGCATATAGTAACGCGGAGCGACCAAAGCACCGAAATAGTGCATATCGAAGGGAAGCGTTTCTTCTTTACCAATGTAATCTCTGAGCTTTTCGCCCATCCAATGAGGGAAATTCACGAACATATCGGCGATTTCTTCGGATCGAGGGGTGTGTTCGGTTGCGACGCCTTTAAGTCTGTGGCTCACGGCACCGTGACAGCCACTGCTGTTGACACAAACGAACTTGATGCGCGGGTCGGCAGCGGCGGCAAGCATAACCGTCTTTCCTCCGCGGGAATGACCGGTGATACCGACGTTATCTGCATCAATGTGAGGAATGTATTTAAGGGCATCTACAGCCGCCATATACCCCCAAGCCCAAGCCGAAATGGCTGTGAAGGTCTTGTGCTCGGGATACACATCGTACAGTCCGCCGACGCGTCCCGTACCGTTGTAGTCGGATGCAAACTCAAGTCTGTTGAAACGACCGACAGCGATACCCATAGAGACTGCTTGCGCAATGGTGTCGCTTTCACAGTTCATAAAGCATCCGTCACCGGTAAGAAGAATGGGATGTTTTACGCTGCCGTCAATCGTTGCCGCAGGCGCGGTGATCTCAAGAAGGAAGGAAACCTGTTTTTCGTTTGTTCCTGCCCATACTTTATAGATGTTGGCGACCTCTTCACGGGGTTGAGAAACTCTTTCTACCTTGATAAATTCGGGACGGGGCGGCATACCGCCGTATTCGATGTCGCAAACTTTTTCAAATATTTCATCTCTGTTGGCGTACCACTCATCGGGAGTCATACGTGTCCCGTCTTCTTTTTTAAAAGGATCGGGAAGTTTTCCGGAAATTTTGTAACTCATTTTTACCCCTCTTTTTGCTTATGGATTTGGTATTGCGCTATTACAATAATAGCAACATTGATTTGAAATGTCAATACTGAAAGTGTTAATTTTTAAAAAGTATCGGGTTGTATAAACCTCTGTATAGCAACATTTTATAACGTGATCTCCCCTGCGTCCAGCATGGATTGTGCGGCAAGCAACACGCCCATTTGACCGGACGGAAAATTGATGCCGCCTTGCATATACGCCGCAAACGGTTCACGCAACGGCGCATCGGCCGACAGCTCGATCGAAGCGCCCATAGTAAACGCACCGGCCGCCATAATCACGGGGCTGTCGTATCCCGGCATATCCCACGGTTCGGGCACAACATAGGCATCCACAGGTGCGCCGCTTTGCATGCCTTGGCAAAATGCCACCAAGGCGCGCTCGTTCTTTAATTTCACCACTTGCACAATATCGGCACGGGGCGCGGATGCCGACGGGGATACTTCAAACCCAAGTTCTTCCATCAACGCCGCGCAATACACCGCCGTTTTCAGCGCTTCACCTACCACGTGCGGTGCTTGGAACAACCCCATAAACAAGGTGCGATTATGCCCCAGCGAAGCGCCGATCTCACGTCCCAAACCGGGGGTGGTCATACGGGCGGCACACAACTCCACCAACTCCCGTCGACCACAGATGTAACCACCGTTTTCGGCAATACCGCCGCCCGGATTTTTGATGAGGGAGCCTGCCATAATGTCTGCGCCGACAGCCGAAGGCTCTTGCTTTTCCACAAATTCGCCGTAACAGTTGTCCACAAACACGATCACATCGGGACGCACGGCACGAATTGCGGCAATCGCCTCACCGATGGTTGCCACTGAAAAGGATTCGCGCGTGTCGTATCCGCGTGAACGCTGAATATGTACCACCTTAATGGCAGGATCTTCACGCAACGCGGTCTGAATCCCGTCGTGATCGGGCTTGCCATCTTTAAGCGGCACTTCACGGTAACGGATACCGTGCTCGATAAGCGAGCCTGCCGCACCCGTCAGCCCCACCACCGTTTGCAATGTGTCATAAGGCGCTCCCGTTGCCGCCAACAGAGTATCCCCTGCGCGCAACAGACCAAACAAAGCAATGGAAATCGCGTGGGTACCCGACAAGAGGTAGTGACGCACCAACGCATCTTCGGTGCCCATCGCTTCGGCAAACACCGCATCCAAAACGTCGCGTCCGCGATCGCCGTAACCGTAGCCTGTGGTTGGGGTAAAATGGCTCTCGCTCACCTTGTTGTGAATAAACGCCGCCAGCACTTTTTGCTGATTGTACATGGCGTTTTCTTCAATACGGGCAAACGCTTCGGCCGCCCGTGCCATCGCCCGTTCGGAAACCGCTTCCAAACGGGGATCAATCGTAAAAAACGGAGTTTTCAATCCTTTTCAACCTTTCCCCACTCTCCGCACACCACAAAGCCGAGATGCCGATACAGCGCTTCGGCTTTGTCGTTTTTCGGAGAAATATATACTTGTTTTCCTTCTTGCAAATACCAATCGGTCAGTGCCGTTACACACGCCGAAGCCAACCCGCGCCCACGTGCCTCAGGTTGGGTCGCCACCGCGCCGATCAATGCCGCCTCTTCACACTGTGCCACCGTCATGGCACAGGACAATACGTTCTCGTTTTCGCACACCGCACGGGAATGAAACCCACCGCGCCGCAAACGATGATGCACGTCTGCATACCACGCATCGAAGGGCGGAATCGCCTTGCCAAACACATCCGAAATCAACGGATACAAATCGGCAGGCGCCATTTCAGCCGCCTCGCCGCTCACCGTGACGGAGTGTGCACACATCACGTGTCCGCACTCCGCTTTGCTATGCCATGCGGTTGCCAACACACGTGCCGCCGCGGCCGTGGTGCGCACCGTGTGTATGTCGGGCGACATGGTGAGAAACAGCGACCATTCTTCCAAGCTGTCCGCAGGGTACAACGTAGCAACCCCTTCCGACACCATCAAAGCGCCGCCGTTCCCATCCACCCAAAAGCGGCAAAACGGACGGTCCACACCGTACACTGTCGCCGCACCGCGCATACGCAAAAGCGATTCTTCGTTGCACGGTAAGCAGGCAATTTCCTCCATTGTTGCCGTGTGAATCATGCTTCTTCACCCGGCAATGTTTCTGCCAACACGCGAAGCAGACGGCGTGTTTCTTCCACGTCATCCTCGCTCAATACACATCCTGCGGAATGGAGATAACGGCAAGGCAAGGAAACCGCCGCTACTTTGGCGCCGTTCCCTGCCGCTTGCATGGCACCGGCATCGTTACCGCCGGCAATCACGGTTTTGGTTTGATTTTTAATCTCGTTGGTATTCGCCAAGGCACGAATATGCATATACAACTCTTGATCATAGAAGGTGCGTCCGTCCATGAACGATACCACCGCACCGTCTCCCATGTGACAGACCTCTTCCCCACTGCGCACACCTGCCGTGTCCGAAGCAGTAGTGGTTTCCACCGTCACCGCGACGTCGGGTTTCATGGTGTATGCCGCCACTGCCGCGCCGCGTAACCCCAGTTCTTCTTGCGTGGTAAATGCCAGATAAATATCATACGGCAACGGTTGTTCCAACATGGAAAGCAACAGTGCACAGCCGGCGCGATTATCCAATGCACGCGCTTTGAAACGTCCGTTTTCGAGGGGGGTAAACTCGCTTTCAAACACAACGGGATCGCCAATTGTCACCGCTGCTTCCGCTTCCTCACGCGAAGCGGCACCGATATCGATCAACAAACTATCGAGCGACACAGCTTTGTTGCGTGCATCGTGAGAGCACAGATGCATGGCGCCGCATCCAATCACGCCCACGTGACCGTTCACGCGTACACGACGACCAACCAGTACCTTTTCATCGATGCCGCCTGCGTTGGCAAAGCGAAGCAGACCGTCACCCGTGAAACCGATAACAATCATCCCCACTTCGTCCATGTGCGCATTGAACAACACACGGCGTTTGGCACGTTCTTCACCTTTCACCTCACAAAGCAGGTTGCCCAGCGGATCTACCGTCCACGACACGTCGCAAGGATACCCATTTAATGCATCGACAATATAGCGGCACACATCTTTTTCACAACCGGGAGTGCCGTGCAATGCGCTAAGTTCTTTCATGTGTTTCAACATACGACAGCACCCCCTTCTTGCACAAATGCCGCCATCAAACGCGCGGTGTTTTCAATATCCGTTACATCCGCCGTTTCCACCGGGGTGTGCATATAGCGAAGCGGCACGGAAAGCAGCGCCGTTTTCACACCGCCGCGCACAATGCCGATCTTATCGGCGTTTGTCCCCGTGGAACCGCCCATTCCTTCGTATTGGAAGGGAATCTCATTGGTTTTTGCCAATTCTACCAAACGGCGGCTGATGTCGCCGTTCAGCGAAGGAGACATGCCGATCATGGGACCGTCCCCCAATTTCGCCACCGCCGTACTTTGTTCCACAGGCGAGGAAGCAAAACTCACGTCAACCGAGACCGACACCTGCGGTGCGATTGCAAAAGCGGCCGCAGCGGCACCGCGCATACCCAACTCTTCTTGCACCGAAAACAGTACGGCAACGTTCACCGAAAGGGCTTTCTCTTTCAGCAGGTCCAAGCAACAGAGCACCGCCGCCACGCCGGCACGGTCATCCAACGAGGTGGCAGACACACGCGTGCCGAGCAACGCATCGTACGCTTTGCGATAAGACACAGGTGATCCGACCGGAATGTGTTTTTTCGCTTGCTCTGCCGTCATACCGACATCGATACCGCGATCCTTGATTTCGGGGAGATCGCCGCCGCCCAAATGAGGCGGAACGGAACAGAACAGCCCGGCATACGGACGATCGCCGTAGACTGTAACTTCGGCGGCGGTCAACACACGGTTATCCACACCGCCGCATGCATTCACTTTCAAAAAGCCGTTCTCGTCCACTCCTGTCACAACAAACCCGATCTCATCGATGTGCGCTTCCAACAATACCGTGGGAAGACCGTCTTGTTTTCCCGTTCGCCACCCGATCACGTTGCCGAGCACGTCCACTTCCACAGTTTCACAATAGGGGCGTAACATTTCAGCGGCGGTTTGCGCCGCCTCGGTCATGCCGCCAACACCGGGGACAAGGCACAACCTTTTCAGACTATCATTTATCACCAAGATTATCCCTCCAACGCAGCAACCAAACGCTTAAAATGCTGTCCGCGTTCCTCAAAATTCTTATACATATCAAAACTGGCACTGGCAGGCGACATAAACACAATATCGCCATCTGTCGCAAGATCACGCGCCGCCGCCACCGCTTCATCCATAGACCCCACACGCACAATCGGCAGATCGCTGTGTGCACGAATGGCGGTTTCGATCGCCGTTGCCGTTGCGCCCAACAGCACCGCCGCTTTCACCGTGTCTTTTGCCGCTTCGCCGAGCGGATCATAGGGAATGTGTTTATCGTAACCGCCTGCAATCAAGATCACCTTGCGGTCAAACGCCTTCAAACCGGCAATCGTGCGAGACGGGCTGGAACCGATGGAATCGTTATACCATTTCACACCGTCGAGGGTACGCACCCATTCCGAGCGATGCTCCACACCGCCGAATTCACGTGCAAAATCCGCAATGGCCGAAGGGGCGACCTCATCACGCAAAGCAGCGATCACGGCCAAGTAGTTTTCCACGTTATGCACACCGGGAATACGAATTTCCCCGGAGGCGATCACCGCGGTCTCTTTGCCGCCGCTCACGGTACAAAGCATACCGTCTGCACGCAAATACGCACCGTTTTGCGGCTTTTCGTTCCGCGAGAAGAAAGATACCGCCGAGGAGAGCCCTTCCTCAAACGTGCGTGTCACCGCATTGTCCGCATTCAGCACCGCGCGATCGCTCGCTTGTTGCCACGCCACCAAATTGCGTTTGGCATCGATGTATTCCTGCATATCGGGGTGCCAATCCAAATGATTGGGTGTCACGTTGGTGACCACCGCCACGTGCGGACTTTGAGTCATCCCCGTCAACTGAAAACTGGACAATTCCACAACGGCGGCATCCTCCGCTTTCACTTCGTGAATAAACGGGAGCAATGCACGACCGATGTTGCCGCCCAACCACACACGACGCCCTGCCCGTTCCAGCAATCGCGCCAAAATCGTGGTGGTGGTGGTTTTACCGTCCGATCCCGTCACCGCATAAATCGGCGCAGGACACAGCGAAAAGAACAGTTCCATTTCCGACGTGACGGTGATGCCGCGTGCCCGTGCCGCTTCAAACGGTGGTAAGTACGGTTTCATACCCGGTGTACGCAAGATCAGATCGGCATCCAGATCATCCAAATACTCATCGCCAAGACACAAAGAAGCGCCTGCCGATTCCAAAAGATCGGCTGTTTCGCCCAACTGTTCGCGCGTGCGACGGTCACACGCCGTCACGTTGGCACCTGCTTCTAAAAACTGCTTTACAACCGGAGTGTTGTTGATCCCGATTCCGCAGATGATTACTTTTTTACCGCGGATCTCCTCGAAAAAACGCTTTGCGCCGCCCTTTTCCAAGACGATTCCTCCCTTGGCTGAAAAAATTTAATTTCTCGTAAGAAAGATTCATATATTTTGTATTATACTGTTTATGGTGCAAAAGTGCAACCGCGAAACCAAAATTTTTGAAATTTCTTTTAACTCTCTGCTTTTTAGGTTGCATATTGTCGAAAAACGCGTTATTATTATCTATAACTATCAGAGAATGTGCAGAAAGGAACTTGATTGTATGTTCTTTTATGAAGGTCAATCCTGTCCCGTGTGCGGCGCGCCCTTCCAAGAGACGGACGATATTGTCACATGTCCCGTGTGCGGTGCACCGCATCATCGCGCGTGCTGGCAACGCGACGGACATTGTCACTTTGAAGACACCCACGGCACACCGCAACAGTGGAACAATAAGCAGGGCGCAGAAAACGAAACGGCACAACCGCAAAACCGTTGCCCTCATTGCGGCGCAGATAACACCACCTATGCCGAGTTTTGCTCGCATTGCGGCAAACCGTTGCAATCGAACGATTGGCGATCCGCACAACAGCCTTATAAACAGCAACAACAGCCGTTTCACGAATATTCGCCGTTCCATGTGGTGTACGATCCTCTGGGCGGCGTGCCGCACGACGAACCGTTTGGCGAAGACACCACAGCAGAAGATCTGGCCATCGCGGTGGGCAGCAACACGATGTATTATGTCCCCCGCTTTCGCAAGATACGCGACGGTCGGTCGATACAATGGAATTGGGCGGCATTTTTCTTCACGCCGTATTGGTTGCTGTATCGCAAACAATATGCAGCAGGAGCGCTGGTCACCTTATTCCATCTGCTGTACTTTGCACTGAACTACGCTGTGTTCTACGTGAGCGGAGCAAAGGATTTCGTCTATTTGGACGATGCGTTCATGAAATCCTATGATGCAGGGTTTTTGCCGCTCTTGTTCTTATTGGCGATAGCTATGGTGATGATCCGCTTCCTGTTCGGCTTGTTTGCAAACCATTTGTACCTGCGCACCTGCCAAACACGCGTGAAAAAAGCCAAGGAATCCTCTGCCTTAGACTATCGTGCTGCGTTGAAAAGCCTCGGCGGTGTATCCTTTGTGTGGGGCGCCGTGTCCTACTTCGGTCTCAGTTTCGCCACCACATTGATTCAAACAATTTTTGCAATGCTGTAATAAATCCCTCCCGTCTTATCATACGTTGAAAACGGGAGGGATTTTTTATGACGATCGGTTCCAAAAAATTTTCGTGGCGTGCCTTACTTTTTTTCGTCGGCACAGCCTTGGCGGCAGGTGTTCTCGGTGCTTTGCTCGGCGGTGATTTTTCGGTGGTACAACAATGGAATGCCCCACCGCTCGCACCGCCTTCGTGGTTGTTTTTTCCCGTGTGGACGATTCTTTACATCACCATGGGAGTTGCCGCCTATCTTGTATGGCAAACAGGCGATATCGACCGCGCACAATCGATTGGTATCTACTTTTTGCAACTCGCTGTCAACGTGTTATGGCCGCTCTTTTTCTTCCGTCTGCAATGGCGTTTGTTCTCCTTTTTTTGGATCTTGCTGTTGATCGCACTAGTTGCCTATACCATTAAACGGTTTTCTGCTCACTCCACCGTGGCGGCATGGCTGTTACTCCCCTATTTTGCGTGGTTGCTCTTTGCTGCGTATTTGAATGTGGGATACTACGTGTTGAACCGTTAACAAAGAAAAGCACCCTGCAAGGGGCTCTCACTTAGGGATTATTCGCCTAAAACAAGGATTTTTTGTGGTATAATGCGTCAAACCGCCACGGTACGCGTCAGCGTTACCGTGGCGGGTTTTTTCTTCCATCAAAAAATCTCTTGTTTTAGGGGTTTCGCCGTTTTGTAGCCATACGATTTGTTCTGCTCTCGAAGTTGACAAACCGCCGTAATACTCGATGTCTTACAAGGTTTGGCAACAAGGAGGCAGGACAAATCGTGGCGAAAAACCGATTCCTCCC
>JAZNTC010000009.1:0-1966 GCA_045591605.1 Acutalibacteraceae bacterium
AAAAAAACACAAACCCCGGCGCCCACGGGCCTGGGGATTTTGTTTTGGAGGTGTCAATCGGCAGGGTGCTTTTCGGAATACAAGATCTCGCCACTGTCGGCGTGAACGGTGTATTCGTACTCTTGTCCACCTGCGGCAAAATCGATATCATAAGTGGGGGTGCCGTGTTCGCGGTCAAACTCCACCGACAGATCGTGCACGTCCGCTTCCTCCACCCCTGCGTGGGCAAAGGCGATGGCGACCGCTTCCTCATACGTGAGAGTCGGATCGGATCGGTTGTAGACCGTGCCGCTGGTGATATGCGTGGTGGTATCGGTGGCGGTGTTTCGCAACGGCTCACGTTCCGCTTTCAGAACACGGCCGTCCTCGGCGTGGATCGCATAGTCGTATTCCGTGCCGTTCGCCTTGAAATCCACCTCATAGTAGGGAACGCCGTCATCGCGGTCAAATTCCACCCAAACGTCATAGGCATCGTCAAAGGATACGTCGGCATCCGCAAAAGCGATCTCTCGGGCTTCCACCGGGGTAAGCAAATTTCCCGTGGTCGTGGTTGCCGACGAAGAGGTGAGGGGAGTTGTGGTGGACACCGATGACGACGACGTCGCAAGAGCGGTGGTGGTCGTGGGGACGTCCGCGTTGGATGCCTTCTCGCCGCAGGCTGTCAGCAAAACGAGTAATGTGAGAGTCAAAAGAACGGTTAACAAGGCTTTCATGTGAACGCCTCCTTTCGTAAAACAAACAGAACGGGGGAAGTCCTGCGACTCCCCCGTAGTTGTTTCTTATTTGAAATAACGGTTAAGAAGTCCCTCAAACGCCTTGCCGTGACGGGCCTCGTCTTTCGCCATTTCGTGCACCGTGTCGTGGATGGCATCCAGACCCAGTTCCTTCGCACGGCGAGCCAGCTTCATCTTGCCTTCGGTCGCGCCGCACTCGGCATCCACACGCATGGTCAGATTCTTTTTGGTGCTGTCGGTGACCACTTCGCCCAGCAGTTCCGCAAACTTCGCGGCATGCTCGGCCTCTTCATACGCGGCCTTTTCCCAGTACAGACCGATTTCGGGATAGCCTTCGCGGTGTGCCACACGCGCCATCGCGAGGTACATGCCCACTTCGCTGCATTCGCCTGCGAAGTTCTCGCGCAAGCCGGCGATGATCTCTTCGTCCACGCCCTGCGCCACGCCTATGCGGTGTTCATCCGCCCACACGCGCTCGCCGCCGACTTCGTCAAACTTTGCCGTCGGAGCGCCGCAGATGGGGCACTTGTCGGGAGCCGCATTGCCCTCGTGAGTGTAGCCGCAGATGGTGCATACAAATTTTGCCATGATAATGTCCTCCTAAAAATTGATTTTTTAATTATGGTTGGTTGAACACGTGGGACACCGCCCACAAAAGAGTACGTTGTTGCTCTCTGCCACAAAGGCAGGGGGACAAAGGTTCACGATCTGCGCTTCTTCTATGGGAAGATCGAACACCTCGCCGCAACTCCGACAGTAGAAATGCCCGTGAGCCTCCACGTCGGCATCAAACCGATATTCGCCCTCTGCCATATCGGCAGGCAATCCCCGAATCACGCCAACCTCTTGCATGTTGTGCAGAGCGTTGTACACCGTGGTACGGGACAACGACGGGTGGTCGGGGGAGAGATCGCGGTAGATCGTGTCGGCCGTGGGATGTGTGCGATGTTCCAGCAGATAGCGGAAGATCAGCAGTCGCTGTTGTGTGGGGCGAAGCCCACACGCTTGCAAACGTTCAGCCAATGTCTGTTCGCGCATCGGTGGTTCACCTCGTCTTTCTGTAATCATTTCAAATTTGTAATGATTACAATGTTAAGATACCACACCGTTTGCAAAATGTCAATAGGGTTTTGAAAAAATTTTAAAAATTTTTCGCAGTAAAAATATGCGAAATGCACTTGACAAATGAGGGGAAATATGATAAAGTATAGACCGTCGCCGATATATGGGGG
>JAZNTC010000010.1:0-7546 GCA_045591605.1 Acutalibacteraceae bacterium
CAGACTTTCGGGAATGAACATCGGCATACACACGTTTTCGTGTCCCGTCGCCTTGAACATACCGTCCAGAATGCGCTGCATATGTTCCCAAATAGCATAGCCATAGGGGCGAATGACCATACACCCCTTCACGCTGGTGTATTCGATCAATTCCGCCTTTTTCACCACGTCGGTGTACCACTGGGCAAAATCCTCTTCCATCGAGGTGATGGCTTCCACCATCTTCTTGTTCTCTGCTGCCATAATCATGAACCGTCCTTTTGCATAAATATATATACGCAATCTATTATACAAAACTTTTTTCATATTTTCAACCATGAATTTCACGAAAATGCACGGATATTGACGCAAAGTGTGTAGTATAGTTAAAAAGAGAGGATGTATCGTCAACGATACATCCTCTCTTTACTATTGCGGTGAGTGGATGGCTTCTCCTTGGCTTACCAATTTACGGATCGCATCGGCAGGAATGACGGTGGCGGAAATCGCGAGCACGCGCAGCAGTTCAACCACGGTGAGCGGTGCGGTGCGAAACAGACTGCCGCCGAAATACAAAAGACACAGTTGCACCACCGCTACCGCCGACATGATCGCCAAAAACAAGGGGTTTTGCCGCAGGTTGGCAAAGGGGTTGGCACGGGCGGTGCGTGCGTTGAAGCTGTTGCAGATACCGCTGAAAATAAACAGCGCAAAAAACGCACTCATGCGAAAGAGTGGGTCAACGTCGTAGCGGAACAGCCCTTTCACGGGTTCCCATTTCAAAAACAGAATACACAAAAGCAGGGTGTATCCGCCGCCAAACAGAATTTGCCGCACCATATCGCCGTTCAACACAGGTTCTGTACGCGGTTTGGGAGCTTCCTCCATGTATTCGGCAAGAGGTGCTTCACCGGCAAACGCCAAGCCTGCCAAGGTGTCCATGATCAAATTGATCCACAGCATTTGGATCACCGTCACGGGGGTTTCAATGCCGATAAACGGACCGATGACCGAAATGCCTGCCGCACACAGGTTCATTGTCAACTGAAACACAATAAATTTGCGAATGCTTTTGAAGATGGTGCGCCCATACAGCACCGCGCGGACGATGGAGGCAAAGTTGTTGTCCAAAATCACCACATCGCCGGCTTCTTTTGCCACTTCGGTGCCGCCACCCATGGCAAATCCCACGTCCGCTTGTTTCAAGGCAGGGGCATCGTTCACACCGTCACCTGTCATGCCCACCACCAACCCTTGGTTGCGTGCGGCGCGAATCAAGCGACTTTTATCCGCAGGCAACGCACGGGCCACCACGCGCAACTGCGGTAACCGACAGGCAAGCGCGGTGTCATCGAGTGCCGCCAGTTCGTCGCCCGTGATGACACTTTGGGACTCCTCGGGATCGTATTGGGTCAAAATGCCGCATTCCCGCGCAATCGCCACCGCCGTGCCACGGTTATCGCCCGTGATCATCACGGTTTGCACACCGGCTGAACGCACCTGCCGCACGGCGGTGGGCACGGTCGCGCGCACGCCGTCTGCTATTACCGCGAAACCGATCAAGGTGAGATTGGAAAAATCGTCGTTTTCCGCAAGCGGTGCCGCGGTTTCGCACAGTGCCAACACGCGCATCCCTGCTGCCGTGAGGGATTGCAGACGATGAGCGAGTGCGGTGTGCGCTGTCAGCGGATAGGTCTGTCCGTCGGCGGCATAATAGGAAACGCAAGCGTGGAGCAGTTTTTCAGGTGCCCCTTTCACGAAGGTGATCGCCGGGGCATCCACACGCACGGCGGCGTATTTTCGGGCGCTGTCAAAGGGAATGCGTGCACTCACGTGCGGCAGAGTTTTCACGGGTAACACCCATTCGGTCAGCGCGCGGTCGGTGGCATTGCCGCCCACGGCACGCCTTCCTGACACCGCACTTTCGCTGTTTGCCACACACGAAAACGCCACGCGATCCCACAATGCCAAACGGCGCAGGGTGTCTTTGTCGTATTCCTCGCCGTCGCCGCACAGGAAACGGGTAACCGACAGTCGCCCTTCGGTGAGAGTTCCCGTTTTATCGGTAAACAGTATGTTCAAACTTCCGGCGGTTTCGATCCCCACGGGGCGGCGCACCAACACGTGATCTTTCAGCATGCGGCGTATGTTGGCGGAAAGCACCACCGTAATCATCATCGGCAACCCCTCGGGCACGGCAACCACCACAATGGAAACGGCAAGGGTCAAAGCGTGTAACACACTTTCGGTCACCGAAGCGAGTGACCATGCAAAACCGTCTTTCAGGAAAAATGTGTGGCACAGATCCGCCACCGCCACCAACACGGCGGCAACGTATCCCAAACGGCTGATGACACGGGCAAGCCCACTCAATCGCGTTTTCAGCGGACTTTCGGGTGCGGCTTCGTGCAGTTCGCCTGCCACTTGACCATACAGCGTGTGGCTTCCCACACGGGTGACGGTGAGCACCCCGTTGCCGCCGCACACCACGCTGCCGCGAAACAGATCCCCCACGGCGGTCAAATCACCGCAAAAGCGGTCGGCGGCACGTTTTGTGACTTCGCGGCTTTCGCCGTTCAAGGCGGCTTGATCCACCGCGAGCGACCCTTCCGAAAGAAATCCGTCGGCAGGCACGCGTTCGCCCGTTTGCAGCAGCACCGCATCACCCACCACCAGTTCGCCGATCGGCACGGCGGTGACTTGCCCGTCACGCATCACACGGCAGGTAATGCGCGCACTCTCCGCTTGCAGTTGCGCAAAGGCGGATTCACTGCCGTATTCCGACAAAGCAGACACAAAGGTGGACAAAAAAATAGCCACAGCAATGCCCACCGATTCATACCAATCGAATCGGTGAAAAAAGAACAGCAGGTTGATTGCCAATGCCGCCACCAACACCTTGATAATCGGATCACCGAATCCGCTTATAAATTGTTTGAAAAAACTGTTTTGACGTCGCCCCGTCAACTCGTTGTTCCCGTGCTTTTGACGCGCGGCGATTACCTCAACCGACGTGAGCCCACAGTTTGTCACACGCATCACCCTTTCATCCGCAGGTTAAACCGCCTTCCCAAAACGGAGTTCGGATTTGTCGGTTTAACCTATATATATGCCGCGTGACTCACGATATACCGCTGGCAACTTTTGCAACAAGGGATATTTCCCACGCGGTGATATACAATAAGGCGTGGAAATGAAAGGGGTGGCGAAGCCTTGAAGAAATACAAAAAATACGGTTGGCTTTTGGGAATAACGGCGTTGCTTGTGGTGGCGTTTGTATGGGGCGGACAGGTGCTCGGCGCACAAACGGTGACGGTCACGGTGCGGCAGTTGGAACTGCAAACGGTGGAGCAAACGGTGGTGTGCAGCGGCAAATTGGAAAAAGCAGGCAGTGAGGCACAAGCGGTCTCCACCGGCACCACGGTGCAGGTGCGCATAGCGGTGCCGGAAAATCGCTTAAAAGCGGTGAAGGTGGGGCAACGTGTCACGGTCAGCGGCACGGCATTTAACGCCAAGCGGTACAGCGGCACCTTGATCTCGCTGGGCGATACCGCCTACACCACCGTTTCGGGAACGACCGTGTTGGACGGTGTGGTGGTGCTGGATGCCACAGACACCTCACTCAAATGTGGTCTCACCGCCAAGGTGGGTATCTGTGTGAACGAAAGTGAAGGGTTGCTGTTGCCGTACAGCAGTCTGGCCGCCGCCGAGGACGGAACGGAATTTGTGTACGTGGTGGAAAACGGACGGGCACAGCGCCGCGACGTGACGGTGAGTGAAGAACTGGCAGACGGCGTGTTGGTCACGGCAGGCGTGGCGGCAGGGGAGACGCTTGTTTTGCGCGCCGAGGAGGTACCGCAAGACGGTGCCCGTGTGACGGAGGCGTGGGAATGAAGGAGATTCTGTGCGCCGCTTTCCGCCATATGACACGGCGCAAAACACGCACGGCGCTCACGGTGGGGAGCATCGCGGTGGGGGTGCTGATGGTGGCGCAGGTGGGCATCATCGGGCAGGCAGGTACCCAAACCGTAGGGAGTGAATTGCAAAGCATGGGTTTGCAAGGAGTGTCGGTTTCGGCATCATCCACCGTCACTCCCATGCGATTGGACGAACTGGAAACCGTGCGAAAGGTCGAAGGCGTGGCGCACGCCATGCCACTTGCGGTTGCCGGGGGGAAAGGGCTTTTGGGTCAACGCTCTTTCACGGCCTATATCGGCGGTATCGATGCCGGGGCAGATCAGGTCATTGCGTTGGAAGTAGCGCACGGGCGGTTACTGCGTGAAAGTGACGTGCGTGCGGCGGCGCAGGTGTGCGTGGTGGATGAAGCGGTGGCAAGAGATGCCTACGGACGCACCAACGTGCTGGGGAAAACCCTCACCGTCACGGTGGAAGGTGTTGCTGCGGAACTGACCGTCGTGGGTGTGGCGAAAGCAGGCAGCAGTTTGTTGCAAAGTGTCAGCGGTATGCTGTCGGGCCTTGTGTATATGCCGTATACCACTTTGCAGACCCTCACGGGGAAAGACACCTTCGATCAGATTGCCGTGAAGGTAGCAAATGAAGCGGATACCGACCGTGTGCGCGAACGGGTGCAGACCGCCCTGGAACGGCAAAGCGGCACCAAAGGCGGCTATACGGCGGAAAATCTGGCGGCACAGCGCAACCGCTTGTCCCGTTTGATGGACATTGTTCGCCTTGTACTCACCGCCGTTTCGGCGGTGTCGCTTGTGGTGGCAGGTATGGGGATGCTCACCTCTATGCTCACTGCCGTGAATGAACGGGTGCGCGAGATCGGTATCAAACAAGCGCTCGGTGCAGGAAGACGGCGCATTATGCTTGAATTTTTGAGTGAATCGCTGTTGCTCTCTGCACTCGGCGGCGGCATCGGCGTGTGCGGCGGTCTGCTTGCAGGGTGGCTGGGGTTGCACCTGTTCGGCATGCAAACGCCGTTGCCGTGGGGGTATCTGTTTCTCGTGTGGGCGGCGGCGGTGGTGCTCGGCGGTGTGTTCGGGTGGTATCCTGCGAAAAAAGCGGCATCCATGCACCCGGTGGATGCATTGCGCCACGAATAAATAATTCTTGCTTTTTTTGAAAAAGCATATTATACTGAAAATACCAAATATCAGGAGGTTAATACCATGAAAGAATTAAAAGGATCCCGTACCGAAGCCAATTTGATGACCGCCTTTGCCGGTGAGTCGCAAGCGCGGAATAAGTACACCTACTATGCATCCAAAGCCAAGAAGGAAGGCTATAACCAGATCGCCGCGCTGTTTTTGGAAACGGCCGATAATGAGAAAGAACACGCCAAACTGTGGTTCAAACTGTTGCACGGCGGCATTGCCGACACCGCGACCAATCTGAAGGATGCCGCGGCAGGCGAAAACTACGAGTGGACGGATATGTACGCCACCTTTGCGAAAGAAGCACGTGAAGAGGGTTTCGACCACATTGCCAATCTGTTTGAAGGGGTTGCCAAGATCGAAAAAGAGCACGAAGAGCGCTATTTGAAACTGCTCGACAACGTGGAGAACAAAGCCGTGTTCGAAAAGGCAGGTATTGTGGTGTGGAAGTGCGCCAACTGCGGCCACATCCACGTGGGCGAAGCCGCGCCCGATGTGTGCCCCGTGTGTGCGCATCCGCAGGCATATTTTGAAATGCGTGCAGAAAACTATTAAGAGGTGACGACCATGCGCATCCTGTTTCAGGGCGACAGCATCACCGATGCCGGCCGTGACTACAACGATCCGCACAATCTCGGCAACGGCTATCCGAAATACGCCGCCGAAATTTTGAAGGAATGGTTTCCGGAAAAGGAACTGGAATTCATTGATCTCGGCATCAGCGGTCACCGCACCTGCGATCTGCTGGCGCGGTGGGAGCGCGATTGCATCGAGCAAAAGCCCGACATCGTGTCCATCTTGATCGGCATCAACGATACGTGGCGACGCTACGATTCCAATCTGCCGATGAGCATTGAGGAGTTCGAGGAGAACTACCGTCAATTGCTCACCGCTATCCGCGAAAAGACGGCGGCGAAGATCTTGATGCTGGAGCCGTTCTTGTTGCCGGCCGATCCGTCGAAGGATCGCTTCCGCGAAGATCTCGACCCGAAGATCCAAGTCGTGCGCCGTTTGGCACGCGAGTTTGCGGACGTGTTCGTGCCGCTGGACGGCATGCTGGCGGCAGCACTCGTGGGACAAGAGCCGAATGCCTATTCGGACGACGGCGTGCATCCCAACGCCGAAGGTGCGCAGCTGATCGGTGAATGGTACGCCGATGCCGTCGCGCCGTACATACTGTAATTCCCAACCCGTGTGGGCAACCGCTTTCGGGCGGCTTTCTAAAAATCGGGAGAAATACTTTCACGTCACGGTGGAACAGTAATACTGTTCCGCCGTGATTTTTTTGCGGCGCGAACGGGAGGTGAGCTGAAATGAAGCGTTTTTTTCGTCGACTTTGTTTGGTGTTGACTCCACTTTGTCTGGCGGTGCAGGTGGCGGTTGGCGTGTGTGCCTCTGCCGTTCCGTCCTCTTATGTGGTGGCGGAGGGCGGTGCGCTTCAACTGCCCCTGCCGCTCACGGCGAGCGGTGGCAACGAGGGAGAAACTTCGGTACGATTGCTTGGCGTGTTTCCCGTCAAATCGGTATCGGTGCGACAAGCCGCCGATATGCAGGTGGTGCTGGGCGGTGAAGTGTTTGGTATGAAGATGTATACCGATGGGGTGTTGGTGGTGGGCATGACCGCCGTGGACACCCAAAACGGCAACCGCAACCCTGCCAAAGAGGCAGGCATTTGCAAAGGCGATTTGATACAGAGCATTAACGGTGTGACCGTCACCACCAAAGGACAGGTGGCGAAATTGATCGAGCAATCAAACGGTGCAGTGATGTCGGTCACGGTGAAGCGTGATGGCGTAATCTTTCCCGTGCAGTTTGCCCCTGCCTATTCGGTGAGCGAAGGGTGTTACAAAGCAGGGTTGTGGGTGCGCGACAGCACAGCAGGGCTCGGCACCATGACCTTTTATCATCCGGCGAGCGGTGTGTTTGCAGGGTTGGGACACCCCGTGTGTGACGTGGACACGGGTGCCATTCTCCCCATTTCGGAAGGAGAGGCCGTTCCTGCCGACGTGTACAGCGTGAATCGCAGTGTGGCAGGGAGTGCCGGTTCGCTGTGCGGCGGCTTTGCAGGACGTGCATTCGGTGAACTGTGCCAAAACGGTGTCAACGGCGTGTACGGCACGGCATCGCAATGGCGCGGCGACGGTGACATGATTGCCGTTGCACCGCGACAGGAAGTGAAAACAGGGGTGGCGCAGATCCGTTGCACCGTGGCAGGCAGTACACCGCAGTGGTATGACGTGAAGATCACCAAAGTGCGCCGCACAGGTGACCGTGAGGATATGCACATCGAGGTGACCGATCCCGACCTGCTTGCCGCCACGGGCGGCATCGTGCAGGGGATGTCTGGCTCGCCTATAATCCAAAACGGCAAACTAATTGGTGCAGTAACGCATGTATTGGTGGATGACCCGACCAAGGGGAAGTCGGGGGCCAAGCGGTCTTAGGAA
>JAZNTC010000011.1:0-2784 GCA_045591605.1 Acutalibacteraceae bacterium
TACACCTCTTTGCCTGCCTTGCGACGGCACAGTTCCACACCGCCAATGATGTTGGACCACTGGTCGTCACCGCCGAGTTCCATGGTGCAGTTGAATTCTTCGTTTAAACGATAGAAGTCGTAACTCTGCATCAGCATATAGTTGAATTCGAGGAAGGACAGACCGCGTTCCATACGGCTCTTAAAGCACTCTGCCGTCAACATACGGTTGACCGAGAAGTGCACGCCGACTTCACGCAGAAAATCGACATAGTTCAAGTCGAGCAACCAGTCGCCGTTGTTCACCATCAGGGCTTTGCCGTCGGAGAAATCCACAAAACGTGCCATCTGCTTTTTGAAACAATCGACGTTGTGGTTGATGGTTTCTTTGGTCATCATTTTGCGCATATCGGTTTTGCCGGTGGGGTCACCGACCATAGCCGTGCCGCCGCCGAGCAATGCCATCGGGCGATGTCCCGCACGCTGCATGTGTGCCATCACCATCAGCTGCACAAAGTGACCCACGTGCAGGCTATCTGCCGTCGGGTCAAAGCCGATGTAAAAGGTGACAGGCTCATTGCCGCCGAGCAGTTCGCGCACCTTTTCTTCGTTGGTACACTGGGCAATCATGCCGCGTGCACTCAATTCATCAAATACGTTTCTCATCTTGTTTTCGTTCCTTTCTTTCAGCCAAGGGCATAAAAAAACGCCCTTTGCAAATGTGAATTTGCAGAGGGCGGGAATTCCGCGGTACCACCTCTATTTGTCGCGGCCTTGCGGCACGTGACCTTGAAGGGCGCCAAAGCGTCCACGCGCGTTATCGGGCGCACCCGTCTTCCCTACACACGGTGTTCCGCTTCGGGTTGCCGCTCCGGACTGTATTTTCCCCTTTGCTGCGCACCGTCTTGCACCAACCGACGGTTCTCTGTGCCGCATCACAAACGGTACTTTGTTCCTTCATCGCGTTATCATGTATTAAACCACAAAAGCCGTGGTTTGTCAACCATTATTTTGTCCGTATTCGCGCCGCAGTTCACGCGCCGCCGCCACTCCGCTTTCGGTTACCTCGCCACCGATAATGCGTGCCAATTCACGTTCACGCCCCGTTTCGTCGAGCGGTGTCACTTCGGTGCGTGTACGACCGTCATTCACAGCTTTTTCTATCAACAAATGATGATCGGCTTGTGCAGCAATCTGCGCCAAATGCGTCACGCACAGCACCTGACGACGGCGTGTACCCGAACGACCGATTGCGGTTTCGTGCAGTTTTTGCCCCACCTTCAACGCCGCGCGACCGCTCACGCCGGTATCAATTTCATCAAACACCAAGGTTTCCATATCGTCCACGTCGGCAAGCACGGTTTGCAACGCCAACATCACACGGGACATTTCGCCGCCCGATGCAATTTTTGCCAACGGACGCGGCGATTCGCCCACGTTGGTGGCCAGCAAAAATTCCACCTTATCCGCACCCGTGGCACACGGTTCAATCTCTTCCATTGACACCGTGATCCTTGCGCGCGGCATATCCAAAAAGGTCATTTGATCGGTCACGGCACGGCAAAAATCCTTGGCCGCTTTTTGACGGGCAAGCGACAAGGTTTGTGCCGCCGACATCAAACGACGGTAGGTTTTCTCCACTTCCAACGTAAGACGTGCTTGCTCTGCTTCGCCCGATTCCATCGTTTCATACTCGGCACGGCACTCCGCGAGATAGCGTAACACATCCCCCGTTGTTTCGCCATATTTCGACAACAGGCGGCGAATCATTTCATAGCGCGATTCCACCGTATCCCGTTCGGATTCGTTGAAATCCAACGCATCACCCAAACGGCGCACGTCATCGGCACAGGCATCGAGTTCATATTGAATTGCTTGCAATTTTTCGGCAAGCGATGCCGCTTCATCCATGTAGCGACCGGCGTTTTCCAGTGCCGAAACCGCTTGTGTAATGCCGCTTAACACACCGTTGGTATCGTCGTCCCCGTTCAAATATCCGTGGGCCTCCCCCACCGCACGGGCAATGCGCTCGGAGTTGCGGAACATCTCACGCTTTTCGCGCAAGACCTCTTCCTCGCCTTCGATCAGCGCGGCGTTTTCAATTTCTTCGATCTGATACCGTAACAGATCCATACGGCGCGCTTTCGCCGTTTCATCCATATCCAGCGATTCCAAGGCGGTTTTTACCGCACGATATTCTTTATATACCATCTGATAGGATGCACGCACATCCCCAAGACCGCCAAAACGATCCAAAAATTCCATATGGGTGGCGGTATCCAACAGTGCTTGGTTTTCGTGCTGTCCGTGGATGTTCACAAGCGTTCTGCCGAGTGTGCGCAACATCGCCACCGTGACGGGGGCGCCGTTCACACGTGCCGCCGCCTTACCGTCCGCTGCGAGACGGCGTTCCAACAACAGCACACCGTCTTCATCCGGTTCAAACCCCAGTTCCGAAAGCGCCGTAACGTGTGCGGCGGAAAACTCCGAAAACACAGCCGAAACAGAGGCTTTTTCGCAACCCGTACGGATAATGTCGCGGCTGATACGTTCGCCCAACACGGCGTTAAGGGAATCGATGATAATGGATTTACCGGCACCCGTTTCACCGCTGAGCACGTTAAATCCGCGATCGAAGGAAATGTCGGCACGTTCGATCACGGCAATATTTTCAATATGTAAACTGCACAGCATCGTGACCCCTGCCTTTCCCTCGTGTTTCGTTAAGCAGAGGAGGCATATCCGAACCCGATGTTAACGGGCCGATTTTCCCCTCGGCTGTGTTAAAATGCTCGTAAATGCGCAA
>JAZNTC010000012.1:0-6330 GCA_045591605.1 Acutalibacteraceae bacterium
GCTCACAGAACGACATGGCTACGATCCGACTTGTCAGTGGTTTTGTTTGGTCGGGATGACAGGACTTGAACCTGCGGCCTCTTCGTCCCGAACGAAGCGCGCTACCAAACTGCGCTACATCCCGAAATGCCGTATTTATCACAGCCATAGTATAATACCTCATTTTTGGTGCTTTGTCAATCTTTTTTTGAAAAAAACTTTATTTGTTACAACACATATTTTTTCGTATCCTGTCATACGCTGTAACAGAACAAAAGACAGGGGAGATTCGCGTGTTTGTGATGTCGGTGAAAATGTCGCGTCGCCGTTTGGTGTCGCTGTTTCTTTGTATTGGCGTGCTGGTGCTAATCTTGGTGGCTGCCCTTTTGTGGCCCGCTTCGCGGCAGACGGTATCTACCGTGGTGGCGACAGACGGGGCGGCACGTGTCGACTTTTTGAAACGGCTCGGCTACGAGGTGGATCCCGTGTATTCTGAGGTGCACGAGGTGTTGATCCCCGAAGAGTTTGACGAGGTGTTTGCGGAGTATAACGCCATGCAAGCGGATGCCAATATGGATCTGACACCCTATGCAGGTAAACGTTTGAAATGCTGGAGTTACCGCATTTTGAACAGCGGCAATGCCGAAGAAACTATCGCACATCTGTACGTGTGGCAGGACAAAATCGTGGGCGGTGACATTACCGAATCGGTGATGAATGGGCACAGCACGGCGCTGATTCCGCGCGGATAGTTGCAAATATTGGGAAAGTGTGGTATAGTATAGCGGACAAGTAAAGGAGGTGATGCTGTGGAACGGTTGGACAAAACCGTGGCACAATATGCCGATATGCCGCGCAAACAAGCGGTGCATCTGATTCGGGCCGGACGTGTGACGGTGGACGGTGAGGTGTGGCGTGCGCCTGAAGCCAAACTTGACCCTGCCGCACACACCCTGACGGTGGCGGGGCACACGGTGGACACACAGCTTCACCGTTATTTTATGCTGAATAAACCGCAGGGAATTCTGTGTGTGTCCCGTGATCCAAAAGCCCCCACGGTGGTGGATCTGTTGCCGCCTGCATTTCGTCGTCGCGGTCTGTTTCCTGCCGGACGACTGGATAAAGACACGACGGGGCTGGTGATCCTCACCGACGACGGCGACTATGCACACCGTTTGCTTTCCCCCAAAAAAGCGGTGTTTAAGCGTTACCTCGCCGTGGTGGAAGGGGAGATGCCCGCCGATGCGGTGAAAACCTTTGCCGCCGGTGCAACGTTGGAGGACGGAACTGCCTGTTTACCTGCCAAATTGCACATATTGACCTCCGAAGCCTTCCTTTGCAAAAACGGTGGGAAACACACGGATTTTGGCGCCTTTTTAGAGGAATACACAATCCCGTCCGCCCCCTTGTACGGCTGTGTGGAGATTGCCATTCAAGAAGGACGATACCACCAGATAAAGCGTATGTGCGAGGTGGTTGGACACAAGGTGTTGTGGTTGAAACGCATTTCGGTGGGTGGGTTGGAGCTGGACCCCGCCCTAGCAGAGGGGGAATACCGCGAGTTAACGGGTGAAGAAACCGCCCGTGCGCTCCTTGGTGTGGAAGAAATTTGTGCAACTTGACATTGTAAAAAATTCATAAAGGAAACGCCCGAAGTTTGTTCAATAAATGTATGGCTATTTTGAAATTTTATGTTATAATATACTCATGGCATTATGTAGACTGTGTGCAGTCTGTGTTAAGGAAAAATGGGAGGTTATTTTAAAATGGCAGGTTTGTCTCTGAAAGGTATCTACAAAAAGTATGCCGCCGGCGTTGTGGCCGTCTCGGACTTTAATCTTGAGATTAAGGACAAGGAATTCATCATTCTGGTTGGTCCTTCCGGTTGCGGTAAGTCCACCACGCTGCGTATGATTGCAGGTTTGGAAGAAATCACCGAAGGCGAACTGTACATCGGCGATCGTCTGGTCAACGATATTGCACCGAAGGATCGCGATATCGCGATGGTGTTCCAGAACTACGCTCTGTATCCGCACATGACCGTGTTTGACAACATGGCGTTCGGTTTGAAGCTGCGCAAGACTCCGAAGGACGAGATCAAGCGCCGTGTGGAAGAAGCCGCTCGCGTGCTGGATATCGCTCACCTGCTCGACCGTAAGCCGAAGGCGTTGTCCGGTGGTCAGCGTCAGCGTGTGGCGCTGGGTCGTGCCATCGTTCGTGAGCCGCAGGTCTTCTTGCTTGACGAGCCGCTGTCCAACTTGGATGCGAAGCTCCGTGCGCAGATGCGTACCGAGTTGTCCAAGCTGCATGCAAAACTGGGTACCACCTTCATTTACGTTACCCACGACCAGACCGAAGCTATGACCATGGGCGACCGCATCGTGGTTATGAAAGACGGTTTCATTCAGCAGGTGGATGCACCGCAGGTGCTGTATACCAAGCCCTGCAACATGTTCGTGGCAGGCTTCTTGGGTTCGCCTCAGATGAACTTCATCGATTCCAAACTGGTGAAGCAGGACGGCAAATATATGGTCGAGTTCGGTACCGAAGACACCAAGACCACCCGTGGCGTGAAGTACTACATCCCGTTGCCGGAATCCAAGAACGAAGGCGGCAAGTTGGAAGAGTACGTGGGCAAGGAAATCGTGATGGGTATCCGTCCCGAAGACGTCCACAATGAGCCCCGTCTGCTGGAAGAGTATGCCCAGTGCAAGGTGAATGCCAATGTGGAAGTCACCGAGTTGATGGGTGCGGAAACCTTCCTGTATCTGGATGTGGAAGGCTTCAAGTTCACCGCGCGCGTGGAGCCCACCTCCACCGCACGTCCGGGCGACACCATCGAAATCGCGCTCGAGAACAACAAGATCCATCTCTTCGACAAAGAGACCGAGCGTACCATCTGCAACTAATACAGATCAAAATCCGCTGTGCATAGCACGGCGGATTTTTTGTTTTGTGTCTTCAACAGTACCGCGCAATCTTCAGGCAGGTTCACGGTGCCGCATTTTCGCGGTTGTTTGATCGCAAATTAGGCGGTGGTCTGCCGCTTGTTTCGGGCGGCGAATCTTCGTGTGAGAAAGTGTGCGTTTCTTGCGGAATGCGGTTGCATTTTAGAGAAAAATACGATACAATGGAATACGATGAATGAACAAGGGAAAGGGGGCATTTGTATGGATGGCAGACACGTGCGTGAACCGCAAAAAACCGCACGGCGGTTTTGGTGGATTTGGCTTGTGGCAGGTGTGTGTGTTACGGTTGCGGTTACCGCCATCGCGTGGTGGCTTTGCCGCCCCACGGCGACCCCTGTCGGCACGGTACCGATGCCGACCGTGACGTCGACGACAACGAATGTTACCACTACAACGCCCACCTCCTCTCCCGATATGAACACGACCACGCCACCGACCGTGACACCGCCGCCTGCGGTGGAACGGGAGTTTGCCCGTCCGGCGCAGATGCGCGGTGTATGGCTGACCGAAGGGGTGGATTACAACAAGAGCCGCAAAGCGGACGCCAATGCCATGCGCGCTGAAATTGATGCCGCACTGGAATCTCTCTCCGCGTGGTCGTGGAACACCCTGCTTGTCACGTTGCCGTCGCAGATTCCTTCGCCGGGCGAATTCGATGCCCCGTCATACATACTGGAAAAAGCGCGCGAACGGGAACTGTTCGTGTATATGATCGTGGATTGCGGCGTGCGAAGCGGTGTGCGCCAACCCACCCGATTGGGCGACCGCGAAGATTTGCAAGCACAGGTGACCACCTGGGCACTGCACTATGCCGCCGACGGGTTTTTGCTCACGGACTATGCCTATTCCTACACCCGTTTGCCGCACAACGCAGGGGACGGCATTGATGCCATGTTGCGTGGGGCGGTGGACGCGATCCACGCGGTGAACAAGGATGCCTACGTCGGGTTGCTGACCGAATCGGTGTGGGCGCATTCTTCGGTGAGAGACGAGGGCTCGGCCACCGCAAACGTGTACGAGGAATTGACCGACGGCGGTGCAGATACCCGTCGGCTGATCCTGGACGGTGCGGTGGATTTCGTGATGGTGAAGAACTTCCGTGCCACGGGCGATTATTCCGCCGCGTTTGGCACGGTGCTTGCCTGGTGGGACGATCTGTGCGAACAAGCGGATATGCCGCTGTACATGGCGCACGCCGCCACCAATGCGGCGGCAGGAGAACGCCGTTGGAGCGTGCGTGACCAGTTGGCACGGCAAGTGCTGACGTGCCAGCGTGCCGATGCATGGCAGGGTAGCACCTTCGATTCGCTGGCAGCGTTGCAAAAGGCAAAGGATGCCGCCACCGCCGCACAGCAAGCATTTGACGGCACGTTGATGGAAGAATATATCAGCCGCACCCTAACAGTGGCACAGCCTGCTGAAACGCAGGTGGTGACCCATGAGTCTTCCATCAGTTTGCGCGGCAGTGCCGATCCAAACTTCCCCGTGCTATTGAATGGGGAAGCGTTGACACTGACCGATCACGGCTATTTTGCGGTGGACCGCGACCTGACACCCGGCAACAATATCTTTGTATTCGAAAACAAGGGCGTTACCACCACCTATACGGTGTATTATGAAGTGGTGATCTTCCAGAGTGTATCGCCGTCGGAGGACATGACGTTGGACGGCGGTGCCGGCATCACCGTGTCGGCGGTGGTGCTGGACGGCTCTTCGGTGTATGCCACCATCAACGGCACGCGTGTGCCGATGCAGGTAGTGGCGGTGCAGGATGACGAAAATGCCGCTTCGGACGATTCGGATTACGTGACCTATGCCGGCACCTACACCTTGCCAAAGGGTAAAGCAGGGGAAACGCAATCGCTCGGTGCGGTGACGGTGTTTGGCAGTTACAGTGGACAAACCGCCACCGAAACGGGTGGGCGCATTACGGTGAAGGCATTGCCTGTCTCAGAGGAGCCAACCATCGAGGATGTGACGTTACCCGATCTCGATCCCATTGATCCTTCCGCGGGCGGCGATGCGCTGGCCAACGGTACGGTGCTGATCATTACGGAGGATTATGCCGAAACTTTCAGCGGCGACACCACCGACGACTATTCACGCCCCACCAATGCCTATCTGCCCAAGGGCACGACCGACCTCTTGGTGAGCACGGCGTACGATGCCTCTTCGGGTCGTCATTACTACCTGCTCGGTTGCGGACGACGGGTGTATCAAGAGACAGCGAAAGTGTACATCAACGGCGGCACGCTTGCGGCGAACACCATGACGGTGGGCGGCGTGTCGGTGACGGAAAGCCAAACGGTGCTGACCTTTGCGGCAAACTGGCGCGTTCCGTTTGGGGTGCAGTTGTTGCCGCAAGCCTACGGCAACCCTTCGCGCCAGGATTACAACACGACGGCGCAAACCACCGAATACGTGGACATCACCTTCTCCTACACTACCGAAACGGTGGGGGAGGCGGACGTGTCAAGCAGTCCGCTGTTCTCCTCGGCCGAATGGATCGAAGGTGAGGACAACACGGCGATATTGCGGTTGCATCTGACCGCCAAGGCACAGTTCTACGGTTACCGTGTGATGTGGGATAACGAGGGGCAGTTGACCTTCTCCTTCAAACATCCGACCTACGTGGGCGGCAACGATGCCGAGCAGGCGCTGCGCGGTTTCACGGTGGTGATCGATCCCGGTCACGGCGGTCATTCCTACGGCACGTCGGGCGGCGGTGTGCCCGAAAAGCGGTTGGCGTTGACCTATGGCATGCTGTTGCGCGATCAGTTGGAAGCGCTTGGCGCCACCGTGATCATGACCCGTGACGATGACAGCACGCTTTCCTTGTTGGAACGCACGCAGATCACCCGTGCGAGCGGTGCAGACCTGTTCATCAGCTTGCATATGGACGGTTCGTCCAGCGCTTCGGTGGGCGGATGCTCGGTGCACTATTTCACCGACTATTCGCGCGGTGTGGCCCAACTGGTGTATGACGAAATGCAAGCAGTGCACGAGCAATACGGAAACGAGCGTAAACGCCGTTTCCGCTGGGATCCGTTTTACGTGACACGCATCAGCGAAATGCCGTCGCTGTTGCTGGAATGTGGGTATATGACCAATGCAGACGATTTGGAATTGTTGGTTACCCCTGATTTCCAAGATGCGTTGATGGCGGCGGTGGTCAAAGGCGTGGTCGCCTATGCCCAAGGTTTGCCGAAGATATAAAGTCGGAGGCCAAGCGGTCTTAGGAAGACAAGACTCACTGCCAACTCCTTGGCTCACAGAACGACATGGCTACGATCCGACTTGTTACCCCTGATTTCCAAGATGCGTTGATGGCGGCGGTGGTCAAAGGCGTGGTCGCCTATGCCCAAGGTTTGCCGAAGATATA
>JAZNTC010000013.1:0-3371 GCA_045591605.1 Acutalibacteraceae bacterium
CTGCGCACGCTGCTGCAAGAAGGCCAACACCGCTTTTTGTTTCTTTGTCAATTCACCCATTATATAGCCCGTCCTTTCCTGAAAAAGCATAATAACGAACATTAGTTTTCTTTAGTATACCACACCTTTTCGAAAAAAGCAAACATTTGTTTGCAAAATTCGAAAATTTTTTTAGTTTTGTTCGTAAAACCCTTACAGAAAAGTCACAAGCGGTTCATAAAAAGTACAAAATTACCCGTTATAATAAGCTTGTACCAAAGAGAGGAAGCCGCAAACCTCTCGGTACCGATTTCACAACGAGTGAAATTGACCCCTCCTCAAAACACCCCTCTAACAAGCGGAGCACCCGTCGGGAAACGATGGGTGTTTCGCTTTTTTTGGCGGTTGACGAAGCGTGGGGGGTATGATATACTAATGTGTATAGTATATATCACGGAGGAATTATATATGAACTGCGTGGAAAAATTTGAAAGCATTTACGGCAAAGCACCGCAATATACGGCATTCACACCCTATCGTGTATGTCCGCTCGGTGCGCATTCCGATCACCAGCTCGGCAAGATCACGGGTCTGGCGATCGATAAAGGCATTCACATGGCATACGGCCCGAAGCAAAACGGCGTGGTGGAGATTCAGTCGATGCAGTTTCCCAAACGGGCGCAATGGCACGTGGCATCGGTGCCCGAAACCAAGCAAGAGGATTGGGCAGACCATCTGCGCGGTGCCACCTTGGCGCTCAATCGGAAGTATCCGTTGCGCACGGGCTTGTGTGCCGTCATCGGCGGCGAATTGCCCATCGGCGGTCTGTCCTCATCGGCGGCGGTCATCATCACCTTCTTGGTGGCGCTGTGCACCATGAACGGTATCACCCTGACACCGCAGGAGATGATTCTCATCGCTAAGGAAGCGGAGAACAAATACGTCGGCGTGGCGTGCGGCAAACTGGATCAGTCGTGTGAAGTGTACTGCAAAAAAGATCATCTTTTGTATATGGACCTGAAAGATGACAGTTATGAACTGATCGCGCAACCGACGTCGATGAAACCGTATGAGATCGCGATTTTCTTCTCGGGTGTGGAGCGTACCCTGGCAGGCAGTGCGTTCAATATGCGCGTGGACGAATGCCGTTCCGCCGCCTATGCGTTGAAAGCGTTCGCCGGCATGGACTACGGTAAGTTTGAAGAAACCAACCTGCGCGACGTGCCGTTCGAGGTATATCAGCAGTATAAAGATCGCTTGCCCGAAACGTGGGCACGGCGTGCCGAGCATTGGTACACCGAGTATTTCCGTGTGGAAAAGGGCGCCGAAGCGTGGCGTCGCGGCGACGTGGAAGAATTCGGTCGTTTGAGTTTTGAAAGCGGACATTCCTCCATTTACAACTGGGAAACCGGCTCGCCCGAACTCAAAACACTGTATGAGATCATGACTCGTACCCCCGGCATTTACGGTGGGCGGTTCAGCGGTGCCGGATTCAAAGGGTGTTGCATGGCGTTGATCGATCCCAATTACCGCGAGGAAATCGAAGCCACCGTTACGCGTGAATACCTGAAAGCGTTTCCGTCGTTGGAAGAAAAATATTCGGTGTATTTTTGCCACAGCGCGGACGGCGTGAAACTGTGAGGGATAGCATATGAAATGTTTGATTTTGGCGGCAGGATACGCCACGCGCCTGTATCCGTTGACCGAAAATTTCCCCAAACCGCTGCTCACGGTGGGGAATAAGACCATTCTCGATTGGCTGGTGGACGACATCGACCGTGCAGGAATGGTGGATGAATTTGTGGTGATCTCCAACCACAAATACGCCGTGCATTTTGATGCGTGGGCGGCCACCAAACTGCAAAAGGTGACGGTGGTGGATGACGGCACCGATACCAATGAGACCCGTCTGGGTGCGGTGCGCGATATTCAATATGCCATCGATACATTGGGGTTGGATGACGATATGCTGGTCATCGCAGGGGATAACGTGCTGGATTTCAGCCTGACGCGGTTTATGGAGTATGCCGCTGCGAAAGGGACGTCCTGCATTATGCGGTACTATGAGCCGAACGAGCAGAAATTGCTCAAATGCGGTGTGGTGACCATCGACGAGCAGGATAAAATTCTGCACATGACCGAAAAGTCGCCCACACCGGCCACCCATTGGTGCTGTCCGCCGTTTTACTATTATACCCGTGAGGATGCGCGCCTGGTCGCAAAGGGGATTGCGGCAGGATGCGGCACCGATGCACCCGGCAGTTACATTGCGTGGCTGTGCACCCAAACGGCGGTCCACGCCATGGAGATGCCCGGCCGTCGTTACGACATCGGCAACCTGGAAAGTTACGAAAAAGTGAAGCAGGAATACAAAGGAATTACAAATGTATAATAAGAAGGCGTTGTTTCGAAAGCGGAAACAACGCCTTCTTTGTGTATATCTTTCGCCGTTTCGGCTCACAATAGGAACAGCAATCGAAACGGAGGAAGAGAGTTATGAACATTCGCGATAAAGGATTTATCGCCACTATGGCGGTGTGCGCGTTGGCGGTCGGGGCAGTGGCGGCGGTCAGCCTGGCAAATGCACTTCCCAAAAAGGGGGAGGAAGTGCCGCCCGTGAGCGATGCCACCACGGCAAGTGAAACGCCCACCACCGCCGCCACCACGGCGGTGCAGGACGTGCAAAACCCCGTGACCAACCTGCCCGATTTGCGTGTGACTACCACCACAACCACTCCCACCACAACCACCACCGCCGCACCCGTAACGGGACTGTACGTGTTGCCGCTCACCAACGAGGTGTCTTGCTCGTTCAGTAAAGGGGAATTGGTGTTTTCCGAAACCATGCAGGATTGGCGTGTGCACAACGGGGTGGATTTTGTCGGCAAAGAGGGCGACGAGGTAAAAGCCGTCGCCACGGGACGTGTATCCGTCATCCGCGAGGACGTGCTGTGGGGGGATGTGATCGAGATCGACCACGGCTACGGCATCGTCAGCCGCTATTGCGGTGTGTCGGCACGCAATGTCAGCGTGGGGGATACCGTGGCGGTGGGTGAGCCGATCGGTGTGCTCACGACCGTACCGTGTGAAGAGGCAGACGGCGCACACCTGCATTTGGAAGTACTGTCGGGCGGCGTGCCGCAGGATGCGGTGACACTCATCGGACTGGAAGTGCGTTACGCGGAATAACCTGCCCCCGACCTCGTTTCAGGGGCACAAAACAGGACGGATACCGAAAGGCCATCCGTCCTGTTTCTTTTGAGCGAAGTGGTTTGTAGTCGTTGTGGATGCTACGCAGAAAAAAGTGACAGGACTTTCTTCTCGCGAGCGCAACAGTCCACCGGACTGTTGCTGCCAAGGCTTTGCGGACTTCGCCGCAGGCGAATGTCCGC
>JAZNTC010000014.1:0-5577 GCA_045591605.1 Acutalibacteraceae bacterium
TATCGCCAAATTGCTGAAGCCCTTCGGCGTGCGTGTTACGCGCTTGGCCTACGGCATTCCCGTCGGCGGCGATCTGGAATACGCCGATGAAGTCACTCTGCGCCATTCGCTGGAAGGACGAAGTGAACTGTAATGGAGAAAAAGGATACCAAGACCATCGCGGTCAACCGCCAGGCACACCACGAATACTTTGTGGAAGAGCAGTTGGAGGCCGGTATTGAACTGTGCGGCACGGAGGTGAAGTCTCTGCGCCGCAACGCCGCCAACCTGAAAGATGCGTGGTGTTCCATCGACGATGGGGAGATCTTTGTGTGCGGTATGCACATCAGTCCCTACGATCACGGCAACATCTTCAACCGCGACCCCGTGCGTCCGCGCCGTCTGTTGATGCACAAGCGCGAGATCATGCGGCTGTTCGGGTTGTCCAAACAGCAGGGGTACACCCTCATTCCGCTGTCGCTGTATTTCAAAGGCTCACGGGTGAAGGTGCAAGTGGGGTTGTGCCGCGGTAAGAAACTCTACGACAAGCGTGAGGATGCCGCCCGACGGGATATGAAACGGGAAGCGGAACGCGCCTTAAAAGAGCATAACGCGCGATAAGTAGTTACAGGTTTGTAACCCTTGGGTTACAGACCTGTAACTTGTTTTTACATATAGTGTATTTTATAATAAAGATGTAACCTTTTGGAAGAAAACCGTACATATAGGGTGAACCCGGGTGAAAAGAAACGGAGGGGGAGCGATGGAGGATAAATGCATGGTGGACCTGTTCTGGCAACGGGACGAACGAGTGCTGGAACTGGTGCGCCAAAAATACGGCAAACTCTGCCACCGCATTGCCTACAATCTGCTCGGCAATGCACAGGACGTGGAGGAGTGCGAAAACGATACGTATCTTGCGGCGTGGAACGCCATTCCGCCGGCAAAGCCCGATTCGCTTGTTGCCTTTCTCTCACGCATCGCGCGCAACGTGGCGCTCAAACGGTTTGCCCACCGCACCGCGCAAAAGCGTGGGGGAGAAACCGCCGCGTTGATTGGCGAGTTATACGAGGTGGCAACCGCCGACACGGTGGAAGAGACGTTTGACAGCGCCCACACTGCCGCCTTGATCGACCGCTTTTTGGCAGAGGAGACGGAGGAATACCGTCGGATGTTTGTGCGGCGGTATTGGTACGGCGATCCGCTGGGCGAAGTGGCGGCGGCGGTCGGGTGCAGTGAAAGCACCGTGAAGGTGCGCTTGCACCGTCAGCGCGAACGCTTGCGTGTGTACTTACAAAAGGAGGGAGTTTCGGTATGACAGCGGAACAATTGTTGTTGGCGATCGGCGAGATCAAAGAAGAAACCGTTCTGGCGGCCGACCGTCCGTCCAAACGGTCGGTGGCTCACCTGTGGGTGGCGGTCACCGCCGCGGCGGCGGTGGTGATCGGCGTGCTGGGTTACGTGGGACTGTTGCAAATGCAAGAAAACAAACCGCCTGTAAGTGATCCGATACCACCTGCGGTGACGGGCATGAACAGTGTGAGCACCACCACCCCGACCGAAACGGGAAAAACCACCACCTCACCGCCGCCGACCGTTACAACGGCGGTGTATCAACTGCAAAACGTGAGCCTCAGTGACAAAAACGTGGCGGCGCGATATCCCATCGATTGTGGAATGGAGCATATCTTCGCCTTCAATTTTGAGGAACTGGCGGTGGAGAGCATTGTCAAAGCACCGGATATTTTGCCGGTGTATCAAGTGCAGTACGGCGAAATGGATGAGGATGCCGAAAAGGCGGCGCTGATACAAACCTACGCCGCTTTGGTGGGGGATACACTTTCGGAGGTGCCGGATGGCGTGTTTACCCTTTCGGATGCATGGGGAGAACGGTTTCAGTACACGGTGAACTGTCAGTCCGATTTGGATTTTCGCGGAACATTGACATTGGAACTTCAAGCGCCACTCTCGCTCGGCGACACGTCCGAGTGGCTCCGCAAAGCGATGGCGTACTGCCCGTCTCTCTTTCGTGATATGCAAGAGCCCACGCTGTATCTGTGGAACGGGCAGCGCCATTGGGGGGATCCCGACGGCGACGGACGCGCCGCGGCGACGGAGGTGTTCTTTTCGGCAAACATCTACGATGCGGCAAACGATCCCGACGGCACGGCAAAGTGGATGAGCGGTGTGAGGCTTCACGTGGAGAACGGCGTTTTGAAAGCCTTCACGGTGCCGATCACGGACATTCTCAAAACGGTGGGGTATTATCCCGTCTTTGCGGTAGAGGAAGCGATCGCCTTGGTAAAGGACGAGTGCGAGCGGCTGAAAGCGTATGATCGCGGCTATGTTGAGGAGGACTACGAGATATTGAGCGTGGAGCTGGTCTACAACAGCAACAGCATGAGCCATTGGCGTGCACCGCACTACCGCTTTCTTGTAACCGCCAAAGACTATCACCGGGATAGTGCCTTGCGTGAGCAAACGGGCATGACCAGTTATTGTGAGATCATGTTTTGTGCCGTGCCGCCGGAATACTGGATGCCGGATACCAACGACCTGCTGGTGACACAGCGATAATTCAAAACCGCCCTGCCGAAGCAGGGCGGTTTTTCATCGGCTTGACACAATATAAAAGAATACTTTATTATAAAGGCGTTACCAACAGCCAAAAACGGTGTCATATAGGGTGAGAGGAGGGGAGAGCGATGGAGGACAAACGCATTGTCGAGTTGTTCTGGCAACGGGACGAACGGGTGCTGGAATTGGTGCGCCAAAAATACGGCAAACTCTGCCGCCGCATTGCCCGTAACCTGCTCGGCAACGACGAAGATACCGAGGAGTGCGAAAACGATACATACTTGGCGGCGTGGCGCGCCATTCCGCCGGCGAGACCCGATTCGCTGTCCGCCTTCCTCGGGCGCATCACCCGCAACATCGCCTTAAACCGTGTGCGCGACCGCACGCGGCAAAAGCGCGGCGGCGAAGCCGAAACGCTGTTGCCCGAACTGTGCGAGGTGGCAGGCGGCACGGTGGAAGAAGCGTTTGACAGCGCCGAGACCGCCGCTCTCATTACCGCCTTTTTGAAGGAGGAAACAGCGGAATACCGCTGGCTCTTTGTGCGGCGATACTGGTACGGCGATGCGCTGGCCGCGCTGGCAGAAGAGAGCGGTTACAGCGAAAGCACCCTCAAAATGCGGCTGTTCCGTCAACGGGAACGGTTGCGTGAATACTTAAAGAAAGAAGGCGTGTCCGTATGACGGCAGATCAACTGTTTTTGGCGATTGGCGAGATCGACAACGCCCTCGTTGCGGCGGCGACACGCCCGCCGCGCCGCCACCGCGTGCTGTACGGCTGGATGTTGGCGGCGGCCGCGGCGGTGGTGATCGGCGTGGTCGGTTACGGCACCGTTTTGCGCGCGGTGCAGGATAAACCGCCCGTGCAACCGCCCACCCCGATCGTGGCGGTGACCACCACGACCGAAGATACAACACAAGATACCCCCTCTTCCGTGCCATCCCCCGAAACAGGGGAGAGCACTACCGACACCTCGACGGTGATCCCTTCGGGCTCGTCCGAGACGAGCACCACAACGGCTCCTCCCGTGAGCTCCACAACACCGCCCTCCTCCACCACGAGTATTATGACCCCTCCGACAACGGGTGATCCTACCTCTACCACCACGACGGTGTACCCGACAGGCCCCGGCTATTCGGGCACGACCACCGTCAGCAGTACGACTCCCGACACAACGCCGACCGTCCCACCGACCAAAGGCACCGCACCCGACGGACGTCCGCTCTTGAACAGCGATTGCTTGGTGGAGACCGACCGTGCGTACGGATATGTGGATTACGTGTACGGGTTCTCGTTTGAGGAATTGGAGGTGCAAAGCATCACCGCCGCCCCCGTCACCCTGCCGGTCTACACGGTGGGGGACGATCCGCACGACGATCGGTCGCTGTTTACGATCCTGCGCGAGTACGCCGCCTTGGTGGGGGATCCGCTGGCGGCGATCATGGATGAGGGCCCCACCCGTGCATCGGCAACGGGCGAGCGGTTCTATTACAGCATCAACCGCGATGCCACCAACTTCGTTCGAATGCGGCTGAACGATCCGTTGCCCCTCACCGCGCCCGACAAATGGCTCGATGAAGCAATGGCGTATTGCCCCGCACTGTTCCGACACATGAAACAGCCCACCCTGTATCTGTATAACGGCGGTCGCTGGTGGAACAAGGAAACGACCACCTCTCCGGCCGTTGCGCAAAAGGCGGTCACCTTCCGCGCCCGTGTGTACGATGCGGCAAACGATCCCGACGGCGTGGCAAACTGGCTGAACGGCGTCACGTTGCAGGTGGAGGACGGTAAACTCGTCGCGTTCCTCGTGATGAGCGAGGAACGGTATCACAAGGTGGGGAACTATCCCATCCTGTCCATCGAGGAAGCCACCGCTCTGGCGCACCGGCAGTGCGAAACGCTGAAGGACTATCCGTACTATGAGATCATCAACGAGAACTATACCATATTAAGTACCGAGATCGTTTATATGCCGCACAGCGGCAGTCACCTGCGTGTACCGTTGTACCGTTTCCTGGTCACGGCAGACCAAACCGACTATATGAATGAACTGCGTGCCGAAACGGGGCTGATCCCGTATTACGCAGTGTACGTCACCGCCGTGCCCCCGAGTTACTGGACAGACGAAAGCCGCGACCGTTTCATTACACAAGACTGAATATCCCCTCCAAATGCGGCAAAGACCTCACCCGCTGGTGGGGTCTTTGCTGTTATGGTACTCAACTTGTGCAAGTTGCACAAGTTGAACACCTTGCTTTTGGCTTTTTCATCCAAAACAAGATAAAACGAAAAAACTTAAAAAAAATTGAAAAAAAGGGTTGACAAATGGGGACGGTTTTGATATTATAGTCGAGCACCCCACAAAACGGGGTTGCAAAAGGACCTTGAAAATTAAACAACGTAAAGACGAAAGTAGAACAAAACACTACCCGTTAATTCGCAGGAGCACGACTCCTGCAAAGTAACCGGAAGACGGTTCAAGTCGGTGAAAGACCGACACACGCGCAAGCGTACAAATGAGCTTACAAAGCTCTGAGAATGATTTGAAGCGGAAACGCTTTAGATACCATTTTTAGAGAGTTTGATCCTGGCTCAGGACGAACGCTGGCGGCATGCCTAACACATGCAAGTCGAACGGAGATAGACGCTGATGACGCTTCGGTTGATTCTTGTCTATCTTAGTGGCGGACGGGCGAGTAACGCGTGAGCAACCTGCCCTTCAGTGGGGGACAACAGTTGGAAACGACTGCTAATACCGCATAATGTCACGAGGCCGCATGACCTTGTGACCAAAGGATTTATTCGCTGAAGGATGGGCTCGCGTCCGATTAGGTAGTTGGTGAGGTAACGGCTCACCAAGCCGACGATCGGTAGCCGAACTGAGAGGTTGATCGGCCGCATTGGGACTGAGACACGGCCCAGACTCCTACGGGAGGCAGCAGTGGGGGATATTGCACAATGGGGGAAACCCTGATGCAGCAATGCCGCGTGAGGGAAGAAGGTCTTCGGATTGTAAACCTA
>JAZNTC010000015.1:0-10634 GCA_045591605.1 Acutalibacteraceae bacterium
CTGCTCATACGCCACTTGCAATGCGCCCACACCATCGGGTTGCATTTCGTCAATATAAATTTGGTACGCGCCGTCGCGGTCATACAGCGAAACCTTGGCACGCACAATCACTTTCATTCCGTTTTGCGGTTCAAACCGCAATTTTGAAGCGCTGCCGCGGAACATAATGGCGCGCACCACCGCACCTTCGTCCTTGAGCGACATATACAGGTGACCCGATTTGTAGTGATTGGTAAAGTTGGAAATCTCGCCGCTGACATACACCGATGACAGATGCGGATCACCTTCCAAAACCGAACGGACATACGTATTCAGTTGACTGACTGTAATGACCGTCATATCACATCGACTCCTTCATGGCACCGAGCAAAGCAATGCCTGCCGCATTATCCGCCGACAAGGCAGGCGGCGCAAACAAGCCGCCGAATCGCGCGGCAAGTGCGTTCTTGATAATGGAGTTGCTCATCACACCACCGGCATATAAAAGCGGCAAATCGCCGTATTCCGCGAGCAGACGTGTCGTCATTTCCTCAAGAGTCACACGCACCACGTCCAAGCAAAAGCGTGCCGCATCTTCCTGCGACATACCTTTTTCAAGCTTTTCACGGCATTGATTTTCCGCACCCGAAAGGTGGCAGTTGACCCCTTCCATCGACACACGCGGTGAAAAGGTTTGCGATGCCGAAAGCGCCAGTTGTTCCAATGCCGGACCTGCCGGGAAAGAAAGTCCCATTGCCACGCCCACACGGTCGATCAACTGTCCGGCCTTCAAATCCAGCGAGCCTGCCACTTGTTGGCAAGTGATCACGTGTTCCCCGTGCGGTTCCACCAACAGCGCATCGGTTGTGCCGCCCGACACGTGAAATGCCAAAAAGCGTTGTTCAAACAGCGACCGTGCATCGGCACCGTACACCGCCGCCGCCACGTGCCCTTGCTGGTGTGTAAAGGTGTGAAGCGGCACACTCAGCACTGCCGCCAGTTGACGCGCCGCACCCACTCCTGCCAAAAAGCAAGGCATGTATGACCCTTCTGCTTCGCGCGGACGGTCGGACACCGCCACACACGTAACGTCACGCGGTGCCAACGCTTCCACCAAATCGGGAAGTTGACACGTGTGGTGAAACAACGCATCGCTTTGCCGCAGACCGCGTTCCCCTTCCTTCACGGGAAGCAAGCGCTTTTGCTGACAAAGCGTGTCATCTAAGGCACGATACAGCGCCACCGACGTGGTGTAATTGCTGGTATCGAACCCTAAACAAACGGTGCCGCTCATACGCGCGCTAACGAGCCGAGCACACCGTTGATGAAGGATGCATCCTCGTTGCCGCCGTATTTTTTCGCCAGTTCCACCGCTTCGTTGATCACAACACTCACGGGGTTGTCCTTTTCGGATTCCATTTCATACACCGCCAAGCGTAAAACCGTCAATGCCACACGCGAAAGGCGGTCAAGGCTCCAGTTATGTAACGCAGGAGTGATAACCTCATCCAAGGCATCCAATTTTTCCGATGCACCCACGGCAAGACGGGATGCAAAAGCATCCACCTCGACATCACGGGCATCCCGTGCTTTTTCGAGGATCTCCTCCATGGTTTCATCGGTAAACATTTTTTCAAACAGCAAAACAAACGCCAGTTCTCTGGCTTCACGTCTTGTCACAGAATGACCGCCTTTCCATAAACAGCAGCAAAGCCCTTCGCACCAAATCGTGCGAAGGGCGCTTGCTTATTGCGCCGCTTTTTCTTCAAATACAACGCCGGCAATATTCACATTCACCCGCGTCACGGGTTTCCCGGTCATCGCCTGCACCGCCGCCTTCACATCCCGTTGCACCGCTGTCGCGATTTCCTGAATCTTGCCGTCACTGCAAATGGTGATGTACACATCGAGCGACATCGTGCTTTCACGGCTGTTGACCACCACCGAACGTTGAGCTGCCGAAGCGACCAAGCCCTTGATGTTGGCAGGACGGTTAGCCAAGCCCGTAACACCGGGGACTTCGCGTGCCGCCGCACCGGCGATAGTGGCAATCACTTCGTCCGAAATCACGCAACTGCCTTTGGTTCTGGGTTTGTTATCCATGGGGAAAACCTCCTTAAATTACGCATCCGTCTTCTTCACGGCAAGCCGTTTCACGACGCACACTTTTCGTGTATAATATTTTTCTGTTACCATTATACCACAAAAAGTGAAAATGACAACCGAAATTTACGAATTTATTGAAGATATTTTAATATTTTCGCTTTTCACGGCGGATTGTGCGGTGATGATCTCGGTAATTTGCAACGTTTGTGCCGCCGTGAGCTCGTTTGCCTGCACCACAAGATTGCAATTTTCTCCTTCAATGTACGCCACACAGTCTGCAAAGCCTTTCGCCTTTACAAGGCTTTCGATCTTGCTTTCCTGTTCCCCTGCTTGCACCACCGCCAAAATCTTTTCGGTTGCATCCTCGATCATTGCTTGCGAGGAGTTCACGTCGTTAACCAACTCTTGCAGCGTTTGCAGCGACTCGGCGCGCGCCGCCTCGCGGTTGGCGCGTGCTTGCTTGAAATACGGCGCTTCGGTCACCGTGGTGTTGGCCGAGTCGCTGTTGGGGACGGTTGTGCTGTTCACATACTGCGAATCGCCCAAGTTGCCACCCGTAGTGGTGGTGACCGTGTCCCCATTTGTTTGTCCTGCCACGTTGCTTTTCAATTCGGTCTGTGCAAGATAATAGTTCAGATACACTGCCAAACCCAGCGCCACCGCCAGCGTGGCAATCAACACCTGCTTCTTTCCGAAAAACCGTTTCATACCTGCTCATCCTTTCAAAATTCAAGTTATTCACCGTTACCGGCAACCACACAGACCCGTCGGTCCGTGACGTTCAAAACCGCGGTCAACGCCTCTTTCACACGCGTTTGCACCGCCGCATCGCCCCCTCCTTCACAAACCACGACCACCCCCTTCACAGTCGGTTGCAATTCCGTGACAAGCAACCCTTCATACCCGTCGTCCGTTTGCACCAAAATTACCGATGTTTCGCTATCGTCTGCCTGTGACTCCGTGTCACCCTGTGTCTTGTGGTCGCGCCCTGTTTTTTCTTCGCTGGCATACACGTATTTCACACCGTTTTCCAACGTAATCATCACGCGGCAACGCCCCACACCTTCAATGCGTTCTACCATGGCGGTCAGCCGTTCTTCCAACGCTGCCGTATATTCCTCTGCCGTCAGTTTCGGCGTTGTTGTTGCCACGTCTTTTTCTTTCGGAAATACCTCGGACAACACAATCAGTCCCACACCCAACGCACCGAGGACAAGGATCAGGCGCACCCCTTTTTTGCTTTTCAAGAAGTCCGCAATTCGTTTGAATACATCTTTGGTCATATCATTCCTCCTTCACCGTCACGGTGGTTTGAAAGCGTTGTTCCAGCACCTTTTGGATCGACACTTGTTGTACCGCCTGATCGGCATCCAGATACACAGTCACCTCATTGATGCATATGTTGCCGTCCTCATCAATATCCATCGTTGCCGTAATCCGCTCTGCCGAAAAACCATACGGTTTCAGCGCTGCTAAGCCTTCACGGTTCACCGCCTCTTGTAACGGACCGTTCAACCGTTCGTACATATACGTATGCATCGGCGCGGTCTGCAAGGCAAGGTTCTCGGAAACCTCAAGCGACAACACCTCGTCCCATTTCACTTTGACGAGGGGTGCGATGGTGCAAAAGAGCAACACCGCCCCACACAGGATTTCAAACAACCGTCCCGTTGCTGTTTTGGGTGCCAAAAATTGCAATAACACGCAAGCCGCCGCCACAAAGCAAAGCGAAACACCCCAGCCACGCATCGCTTCCATACTACCTCCCGATCACCGTTACCAGCGTTGTGGTAATAATCAAAAACAGTGCACAGGATGCCAAAATTCCCATCAGCACTTTGACAACCGTCCCCACACGTCCGATCACTTCACCGATGGACGTTACCCCCAACGTATCCGCTGCCATACGGCAAACCCACAGCGCCATGGACCACGACAAACACCGCAAGAAGGCCGGTAACACCATCACGATAATCACCAACACACCGAACATTCCCAAGGTGGATCGTAACAGTTGCACACATCCCGTCACCGTGCCAAACGCCTCGCTGAGCGCCCCTCCCACGATCGGGACAAAATTACCGATGGTCATTTTGGCGGCACGCATTGACAGCGAATCCGATGCGACAGCCACTACGCTTTGCATAGAAAGCAATCCCGTGAACAAAGCGGTTGTTGTTCCCAATATCCATGCGGCGCATTTGGCGGTCGCCGCCGAAAGCGCGGCCAAGCGATTTTGTTCCGCCAGTGTGCCCACGGTGGCAAATGCCAACGACAGCATGGTCAACGGCAACGCCGTGCGAGTCACCAGCGCGGCGGTGCATTCCGCCCCTGCCATCAACACCGTGCTGTAAGATGCGGCAAGGGTGGGGCGACCGCTTGCAAAAATCACCGCGGCATACGTGGGGATGTAACTGAACATCAGCACACGCACGTTTTCGGTTGTGGTTGCCACCATTCGAAAACATTCCCCAATCGGCACCAACACGGTCATACACACCGCCACCGCGCCCAATCGTCCCATCCACACACTCATCGGACTGCTGTCGGTGGTATGTTGCAAACTTTGCGCAAATGCACCAAGCATCACAGCCCCCAACAGAACACCGCACAATGCGAACACGCTGCTCATCTGCTGTGCAAACAGTTTGCACAAGGTGTTCATGAGATCGCTTGGCTGTAAAGTCGTATAACTTTTCACCTCTAGGTTTGTGATGCCGAGCGACGAAAGCAATTCACGCGTCTGCGGCGGCAAGATGTCAAACAGATCGTCCGCACCCGACACATCCAGTTGTTCGCGGTATGTCTCCTCGGTAGAAGCGGCATCAACCGTTAAACTACCCCCAAGTGCAATCCACAGCACAAAAAGGATTGCAACAGCGCATTTCACAGCGTTCCCTCCGCGATTGCCACCGCCAGCTCCACCATCTGCACAAACACCGGCAGAATAAGCAACAGCAAGGCACCGCGCCCGACGAATTCGGCACGTGTCGCAAGTGAGGCATCCCCTGCATCTTTGCACACGTCGGCTGTCACCTGTGTGAGCAAACAAATGCCAAGTGCTTTGAGCAGCAACGTGATGATTTCTTCGTCCACGCCGCCTTTTCGAAGCCACTCCGAAGCCGTTCGCAACGGTTCTCCCAACGTGCCAACCAACAACAACGTCACCCCAGCACCTGCCGCCACGCTGATACCCAATGCCATTTCGGGGCGATATTGCCGCAACAGTACTGTCAAAAAGGCGGTAATCGCCAGGATTCCGCAACACACACCAATCTTCATATATCACAGTCCAAACACAGATTTTACCGTATCAAACAACGTGCTGATCTCGGTTACAATAATGGAGAGCACCACGATCAACCCGGCCAGCGTCGTGAGCATGGCTTGTTCTTCCCGTCCCGATCGAATCAGCACCTGATTTAACACCGCCACAATAATGCCGATTGCCGCAATCTTAAAAATGAGATCCACTTCCACGTTTCATTCCTCCACCGCCTACAAAAGCAACAATGCGAGCACGGTCGCACCGCCTGTCCACAGCATCAGCTCGCTTCGTCCGCGCCGTGCTGCCGTGACCTCTGCTTCCTTTGCTCGTTCTTCAAATACCTTCGCATAAAACGCGCCGTGTGACAACTGCCCATCCAAATCGGTCGATCCGAGTTTATCCACAAACGTTTGAAATTGACGGGCATCTTCTTCTGTAAAGTCATTTTCCTTTCCACTTGAATTCAATAATTTTTGGAACGCTGCATCCTCTTTGGCACATTCAAGCAATTCTCCCAAAGGTGCCACGGTATAGCGCACTTCGCGCATCCACCAATCAATAAAGCGCACCACGGTGAATAACGTATGCACACGACCGCGCAATGCGGCGGCGCGCACACAGCCCATACCACCGCCGGCCACTATCAACAAACACAATCCCAGCAGTTTCAATTCAGCACCTCGCTCGCTGTCATGATCCTCTCGATTTTTCCCGGCTCATTACGACCGTGCATAATCACAAGATAGTCCACCCCTCCGTTTTGCAGTAACGGGAGCAAGGCGGGTCGGCGCCGCACCCCCTCTACCCCATCGGCGTGCACACTGCCGATGGCTGCCACACCGCTGTGCAGGCAATGCATCACCGCACGCACATCCTCCTCATCCCCCAGCTCGTCAAACACGATTCCTTGGGGTGAAAGGGTGCGCAATGCCTGTTCCATTCCTTGCGCCTTTGTGTAACCAAACAGCACGTCGAATGGTCGGGATTCGGAAAAGGTGGCGGTTAACTCACCACGCTCGTCCACTACTGCCAGTTGACACGGCGCATACGTATCCTCCGACAACAGACGAATCAGATCGCGCAACAGGGTGGTTTTTCCGCCGGCAGGACCGCCGCAAATCAACACACCGCATAAGCGGTCCGGACGGCGAATATACGGCAAAAGCGGTGACGCGCACCCGCGGTGCTCGCGTGCCAAGCGCAAACAGATGGAGGTGATGCCGCGCACCGAAAGCACACGCCCCTTATCCACAACCGCTTGCCCGGCAATTCCTGCCCGACAACCGTTGGCGGTGGCAATGTATCCGTGTCGCAATTCTTCTTGGTGAGAATAGACAGAATGAGCACACAAATGGGTAAACAACCGTGCCATATCGGGTGCGCAAAACACGCGCTCATCCACACGGCGGCACATACCGCTACCTGTCAACAAAACGGGGCAACCTGTGCGAAAACGTATTTCTTGCACCGTGTGTTTCACCGTTTCGGGCACCTGTTGCAAGCGCACTTGCACATCGGGCGGCAACACACCGATTCCCCGTTCCCATTCGTCCATGCCCCCTCACCTCTTGGCACACTATATGCCGCCAAAACGGGCAATAGAACAAAAAAGCAGGACCGATCGAACGCATCCGATCGGTCCTGTTTTCACTGCTTATTGTATCATTTCCAAAAATTCATTTTCGTCAATGATGCGAACACCAAGTTGTTGGGCTTTCACCAGTTTACTGCCGGCATCTTCACCTGCCAACACGATTCCTGTCTTTTTGGAAACGCTTCCGGCGGTTTTTCCACCGAACTTTTCTATCAATGCCGAAGCTTCATCGCGTTTCATGGTGGGTAACGTCCCCGTTAACACAAACGTAATCCCCTCAAAGCGGCGATCGGCTCGCTCGGTGCGGCAGGTCATGTTCACCCCCGCCTCGGTCAATGCCACAACCAGCGCACGCGACGACGGTTGCGCAAAGAAACGGTGCACACTTTCCGCCATAATCGTTCCGAATCCGTCAATGCGGCACAGTTCCTCCACTTTGGCATCCATTATGGCTTCCATTGTGCCGAAATGATCTGCCAATAATTTAGCGGCTTTTTGCCCGATGTGGCGAATCCCCAAACCAAACAGCACGCGGAACAGATCGTTCTCCTTCGAACGGGCGATCGCTTCCAGCAGATTGTCCGCCGAGCGTTCACCCATCCGTTCCAACGCGGCAATTTCATGATGAGGCAGGTGATACAGATCCGCCACCGAGGACAGCAATCCCGCCTCCATCAACAATTCCACCACCGCAGGACCCAACCCCTCAATATCCATAGCATCACGCGAGGCAAAATGAATCAACTTTTGCATCTGCTGTGCCGGGCACAACGGGTTGGTGCATCGCAAAGCGGCTTCACCCTCCTCACGAACGGCGGTTGCACCGCAAGAAGGGCATTCCGTGGGCATGGTGTACGAAATGGCATGCGGCAGGTGCGCCTTAACACGCACCACCTCGGGAATAATGTCGCCTGCTTTGCGCAACACCACCGTGTCCCCGATGCAAAGCCCTTTTTCACGGATAAATTCTTCGTTGTGCAACGTGGCACGTGCCACCGTGCTTCCCGAAAGCGACACGGGTGAAAACACGCCCGTCGGGGTCAGAACACCGGTACGTCCCACGGTGATTTCCACATCCAACAAGGTGGTTTCCTTTTCCTCGGGAGGATATTTGAACGCCACCGCCCATTTGGGGAACTTAGAAGTAGAACCAAGCGTTTCGCGGTCTGTAAAGTCATCCACCTTAACAACAGCACCGTCAATATCAAACGGCAATCCGTGGCGCGCTTCACCGATCCGTTGCACTTCGGCAATCATATCCTCGGCGGTGGTTACCACTGTGCGGAACGGCACGATATGAAATCCCATTTCCTCCATCCGTGTGAGCGAGCGATCGTGCGAATCCACGTCTTCTCCCTCCATTTTTTGCAGATTGAACACAAAAATATCCAAACCGCGTGAACGGGTAACCGAGGGATCTTTTTGGCGCAACGAACCGGCGGCCGCGTTACGCGGATTCTTAAAGGTCTTTTCTCCGTTTTGCTCTTGCTGTTCCACAAGGGCGGCAAACTGCTCGCGCGGCATATACACTTCACCGCGCACGACCACACGGGCCGGAGCGTGGTGGAGTTTGGAAGGAATGCTTGCCACCGTGCGGATATTGGCGGTAACGTCTTCCCCCGTTTCGCCGTCACCGCGCGTGGCGCCGCGCACCAAACGACCGTCTTCGTATGTCAGTGCCACCGACAATCCATCGATTTTCGGTTCCACAACGTAACGCGGACCGGGCACTGTTTCGCGCACACGGCGGTCAAACTCTGCCAGTTCTTCAAAGGAAAACACGTCCTGCAAACTGGCAAGCGGCACTTCGTGTTGCACGGGGGTAAACAGGGATGAGATCTCACCGTGCACCCGTTGCGTATACGAATCGGCTGTGATCAGTTGCGGAAATGCCGTTTCCAACTCACGCAATTCGCGTGTCAGCGCATCAAACTCATCATCTTCGATTTCGGGCGCATCCTCGTCATAATAGCGGCGACTGTGATAGTCAATTTCGGTACGCAATACCGCAATACGTTGTTGCGCTTGTTCAAAATCCATGTTATTCCCTCACCCTCATATCCACATAGCGATCCGGTACAGTACCCACAATAACCGTTTCGGTTACCAAGAACGTGCCCGTTTGTTCAATCGGCTCACACATCCCTGCCGCCATTACCGCCGCCCGAAAGGTCACGGTGACTTCCAACCGATGCACCGTTTGATTGATCCCTGCTTCCGAAAAACGGCTGTTGATCTGCACGGTGGCCGCACCACTTTGCTGTAATTTCACCGTAACGGCAGGTCCGCGTCCCATCAAAAACACACGTCCTGTGGCATTCAACACGGGAAGGCTCATTTCGGAATATTCTTTTTCCGAAAGCGTTTGTCCCACCGCCGCGACCACGTCTGCACTCAAACGGTTGATCGCCGCTGTGTTGGCTTGCACCGAAAGCACCGCCCCGTTTTCATCCCGTTGAACAACGACGGTTTCACCGTATGTATTCGCTTCACACAGCACCGATTCCACCGCCGTTGCCAACGCTTCACTCGCCACAGCGTTTGCACGGTTGACTGCGTATTCGCGCACAAGGGGACGCATCGACATGTCCAGCCACAGCACGGTGCAAGAGAAAACCGCCCCAAAGAGGGCAAAAACAGCCAAAAAGCGGCGCCGTTTTTTCATAAGATCCCCACCTTTCCTTCCACTATACGGGAAGGACAAAGTCGAGGTTCTTTCTTCTTTTTAGTATACCACACTTTTTGTTACACGGCAAGGGTTTTAGAAGAAAAGATGCACGGTGAGTGCCGATAACACCATCCCCGTGAGATCTCCCACAAGTGCCGCCGGCAACGCACATCCCGCTTTCTTTACACCAACGTAACCAAAATACACCGACAGCGTGTAAAAGGTGGTTTCGGTGGAGGATTGCAACACACTTGCCACCAGCCCTGTTTTGCTGTCTGCTCCGTGTTGCGCCAACACATCTTGCAAAGCGGCAAGCGAACCGCTGCCGGATAACGGGCGCAACAGCGCCGACGGCACCACCTCGGTGGGAAAGCCGATGCATTCCGCCACAGGGCGCAACCACACCGTCACACAATCCAGCACACCGCTTGCACGCAACATCGCCACCGCCGTCATTAAGGCAAGCAACGTGGGAAACACGCGCAACGCCGCCGCACCGCCCTCGTTCACTCCCTCGCAAAACGCATCAAGCAACGGCACACGCCGCATCAACGCCGCCACCAGAATCATGCCGACAAAGCCTAAAATTACCCATTGTGCCATCGTTTATTCCTTTCCGAACACACGTGCCACCGTCACCGCCGCCAGCGCCGCACCAAGCGACGATATCCACACCGCCGGCAGAATGGACAGCGGCGATGCCGATCCTGCTTCGGCACGCAAGGCGGCAACGGTGGTGGGAATCAGTTGTACCGAAGCGGTGTTCAGCACCGCAAGCACGATCATATCCCGTGTGGCATAGTCACTTTTGGTGCGATCGTGCAGTCCCTTCATCGCTTGCAGTCCAAACGGCGTGGCGGCGTTACCAAGCCCCAACACGTTGGCGGAGATATTCATGGAAATGGCACGGCACGCCTCGCTGTCGGTTGGAAGACGGGGAAACAAGTCGGAGGCCAAGCGGTCTTAGGAAGACAAGACTCACTGACAACTCCTTGGCTCACAGAACGACATGGCTACGA
>JAZNTC010000016.1:0-5353 GCA_045591605.1 Acutalibacteraceae bacterium
ATCCATCCGGTGGACTGTTTCGACATTCCTCCAACCGAGCGACAGTGAGGGCAGGACATTCGCCTTACGGCGAAGTCCGTGTAACGTTTTTCTTGCCGCCTTAAACAGGCGGCATTTTGCTTCGCAAAACCGAAAAAGTTACCGTCCCCTACATACGCTATCGTTCACTACCCCTCCGTCTTTTTCGCGGCTGTTGCCGCAAAAAAGACACCTCCCCTGACAAGGGGAGGCGCGATGCGATTGAGAAGTACACATAAAAACGACGGTCGTTGACCGTCGTTTTTTCTTATCAATCTTCTTCCAGCAATTTTGCAGGCGGCACGTTCAACACTTGTGAAATCTTAAACAGCGTTTCCAAGGATACCCCACGCACCGTGCCTGTACCTTCCACCTGACCGACAAAACTTACACTTTTGTCGATCAATTCAGCAAAAGTTTCTTGCGTGTACCCTGCTTTTCTTCTGTAATACGCAATTTTCAAACCAAGGGTGATATATTTTTCCGGAAATTCTGTTTTCATTATCTCGCCCCTTTTCGTTACTATCTCTATTTTAACGAAAAAGGATTAAATATATTATAATCCAAAGTTGCAGATATATTTACTTTGAGTGAAATATAATGTATAATGGTTAAAACATCTTTTACTTTGGAGAGAAGTATATGTTAGATAACACTTGTTGTTTCTTCGGACATAGAACCATACGCGAAACAGGCGAATTAAAAGAACGGCTGTATCAAATCGTTGAAAACTTGATTATTCAACACCGTGTCGATACGTTTTTGTTTGGCAGCAAAAGCCGCTTTAACGATCTGTGCCGCGAAGTTGTTACCGAAATGAAACAAACATATCCTCACATCAAACGCGTGTATGTGCGTGCAGAGTTTCCCATCGTTCACGATGATTACAAATCCTACTTATTAACATTTTATGAGGACACATATTATCCCACGCATATCCACAAAGCAGGAAAAGCGGTGTATATTGAACGTAATTATGAAATGATACGCAACAGTCGCTTTTGCGTGGTATACTACGACGAAACGGTCGCCCCCACCACACGTGTAAGCGGCACAAAAATCGCATTGGATTATGCAATAAAACAGAAAAAAGAAATTCTGCTTTTAAGGTGAACGTGCTCACCCTAAAGCCACAAGAAAAAAGACGGTCAATGACCGTCTTTTTTTACACCCATTACCACGCGTGGGATGTTGCTGAGGTCGCGGTGAATCACGATGTCGGTGAGTCCTGCCGCTTTAAACAGGGCGGCCACATCGTCGGCTTGTCCCACGCCGACTTCCACCGCACACAAACCGTCGTCTTGCAACTTTTCAATCCATTCCTCCGCAATCACACGGTAAAACCGCAAGCCATCCGCATCGCCGTCCAGCGCCATTTTCGGCTCGTGTTGCACCTCGCGCATCAGATGCGGCAGATCGCCCGTGGGGATATACGGCGGATTGGACAAAATGGCAGTATAGTCTTTTTGAAAACGTGCCGCATCGCGCAACACGTCCGCTTTGGTTGCCGTGACCGTGTACTGCGGATAACGGGCAATGTTCTTTTGCAGATACGGGAAGGCGTCATCTGACAACTCCACCGCCGTAACCTGCACGGAGAGGTTGCACAGCGATGCCACACCAAGCCCCACACATCCGCTTCCGGCACACAAATCCAGCACGGTAGCGGTATCGTCGCCGCGCTGATTCAGCCACGCGGCCGCCGTTTCACACAAGAGTTCGGTATCGGGGCGCGGAACAAGCACCCCCTCCCCCACCGCAAGGGTGAGGGCGAGAAACTCCCATTCACCGAGAATGTATTGGAGCGGTCGCCCTTCGGCACGCGCCGCCGCCGCATCACGCACCGCCGCCGCTTGCACATCCGTTACCGTGCGGTCGTCCGCCGTGGGCAGACCGCGCGGCGGCAAACCGCCGATGTCCGAAAGCAGGCAAACGGCATCAAAGGACGGGCTGTCACAGCCCGCCCTTGTCAGTTGCTCTTCGATTTGTCGAAACAGCGATGAATAGGTCATATCACTCACCATTGGTCACTGTCGGGATTTTCGGGAATCACCGCTTTAAGCGAAGCGATGGCGCATTCGATCATATCGTCATCCGGCTCTTTGGTGGTGAGCCGCTGCACCCACAAGCCCGGTTTCGAAATGAAACGGGTGAAGGCATTATCCTTGCGCCCTGCCAGTTTGATGAGTTCATAGCCCACCGCAACCACCACGGGAATAAGCAACAGTTTCACCGCCGCACGCAAAAGGGTGTTGTCATAAATCGGCACGCACAGCGACACCAAGATGCCCACAATGAGCGCCAGCACCAAGAAGGAAGTGCCGCAACGGGGATGAACACGGCTTTGTGCACGCACGTTTTCCACCGTCAGTTGCAATCCCTTTTCGTAGCAGAAGATGGATTTGTGTTCCGCACCGTGATACATAAAGGTGCGTTTGATGTCCTTCATCAGCGAGACCAACGCCACGTAGCCGATGAAGATCGCCAAACGGATCACCCCTTCGAACACACTTTGCACCCAGCGTAAATGCTCCTCTTCCAGCACGGGGAATGCCGCTTTCAAGAGGTTGTTATACAAGAAAATGGGCAACCACATGAACAACACCATCGCGAGCCCCACACCAAGCACAACGCTGACCGCCATCGCCACGGTGAAAAGGATCTTTTCACCGTGCGTCGGCTCTTTTTTCACATTGGCGGCAGGGGTTTCTTCTGCGGTAGATTCTTCCGCCACGGGCGGTTCGACCCCTTGTTTCTTTGCTTTTTTCGCCGCTTTCTTCGCCTCTTTTGCGGCGCGGCGACGCGCTTCGGCTTCGTCTTCCTCGGCATCCAAACCGCTGAGTTCGGCCGAGCGCATCAAGCACTTATATCCCATTGCCATGGATTCCACCATGTTGATCACACCGCGGATGAGCGGCCATTTGGTCCAGTTCGGACGTTCTTTACCCTTGGTCGCCCATTCCTCCATCACAATCTCACCCGAGGTGTGACGCACCGCCATCGCCGTCTTTTCGGGACCGCGCATCATCACACCTTCGATCAACGCTTGTCCGCCGATGGAGGTTTTCTTCATGGGACACGCATTTATCTCTTCGCTCATTGTCCGATCTCCTTTAACTCGTTTGCCGTGGGGTCAAACGTCAACGGCAACATCACCGCAACGGTAGTGCCGACTCCCAATTTACTGTCAATATCCAACCAACCGCCGTGACGGCGCACGATTTCGTCCGCCAACGCCAACCCGATCCCCGAGCCGGGACGGGACTTATCGGCTTTGTAGAACTTGCTTTTTACGTTCGGCAGATCTTTTTCCGCAATACCGACACCGCTGTCGCTGATAACCACCTGTACGTATTCATTCATACACACCGCTTCGATGCGCACGCGTCCGCCGGCATCGGAATACTTGATGGCATTATCAATCACGTTGATAAACACCTGCTTTAAGCGGTCACGGTCGGCGGTGATGGGCGGCAGATGGGCGGATTCCACATATTGCAACGTGATGTCTTCCCGTCGCGCACGGTCACGGAACAAGAATACTGCTTCTTGCAACTCCGCCAACACGTCCACGCGGTCAAAATTGAGGATCATCCGACCGCCCTGCATACGGGAGAAATCCAACAGTTCTTCCACAATGCCAGCCAGGCGTTCCGCCTCGGTGGCGATAACATCCAACCCTTTTTGGGTCAGTTCCTCATCCCCTTGCATTTGCTGCAACGTTTCGCTCCACCCTTTGATGGCGGTGAGAGGTGTGCGCAACTCATGCGAAACGGAGGAGATAAACTCATTTTTGACCTTTTCGGCTGCAGCGATCTCCGCCGCCATATAGTTGATGGTGTCACACAACTCACCGATCTCATCGTCGTATCTCTTTTCAATGCGCGACTCGTAATCCCCCAGTGCAATGCGACGTGCCGCAATACCCAACTCACTCACGGGGGTGATGATGGAACGGATGAAGAAGATGCTTGAAAGCACCAAAATGAACAGCACCACCACACCGACAAACACCACAGCCAACGAAATGTAAGTGATGCGGCGATCCACCAAGGTCAGCGACACGATGTATCGCATGGCACCAACATTGGTGCCGTCTGCGCGGTACACAATACTGCTGAGTGCCATTACCGCTTCGCCGTTTTCATTTTTACCGCGCCACACACCGATACCTTCATCACTTTTCAATGCCAGATCGTAATCGGGCGGACGGGTGCTGCCGTTGGTGGAAAAGCCGCCGGAACTCACCAGCACACGTGCATCGGGGCTGACGATCTGCAATTCCATCGTTTCCTTTTCGGTGAAACTTTCCACCAATTCGCCTGCGTTTCCTTCAAAATCAAAGGATTCGGTCAGCATATTGCGTTCCAACAACACCGCTTGGGCGGCGGCACGAGCGTGCAACACGTTTTCCACTTCGGCGTAAATATACACACGCACCGCAAAGAAAAACGCCACTTCAAACAGCACCACCACAAGGGCGAATATACTAAGTCCGTTTAACAGCCAACGGCGGGTTATGCCGCGACCGGATAACGATGTGAGCGCCATATCCCCACCGCCTTTCGTTTTCTTGCGTTATGCCATCCATTTATACCCGAACCCCCACACCGTCACGATGTGATGCGGTTCGGAAGAGTCCATCTCCACCTTCATGCGCAGGCGACGAATGTTCACGTCCACGACCTTTTCTTCCCCAAAATAATCCTCCCCCCACACACGTGTGAGAATGTCGTTGCGGCTGAGCGCCTTGCCGGGGTTGGTGAAGAAATACTCCATGATTTGGAATTCTACCTGTGTCAGATCCAGCGGAACCCCTTTGTGTTTCAGCGTGCGCGCACGCAGATCCAACACGAAATCGCCCGAGACGATCTCCTGCAAATAGGAATCCTCTTCTTTCTTGGCGGTGGCTACACGGCGATACAGCGCTTCCACACGCGCCACCAATTCGGCCGGGCTGAAGGGCTTGGTGATATAATCGTCCGCACCCGTGCCGAATCCGTTGATCTTATCCGCTTCCTGGGTGCGTGCAGTGAGCATGATGATGCCTATATCGCTGCTGTTGCGGCGCAGTTCGCGACACACCGCAAATCCATCCATGCCGGGAAGCATCACGTCCAAAAGCGCCATATCCACGGGTTCTTTTTGTGCACGGAATTTGTCGATTGCCTCTTCGCCGCTGCCTGCTTCAATCACGTCAAATCCACTGCGTTTTAAGTTGATCACCACGAAATCGCGAATTGCGCGTTCGTCCTCGCAAACCAAAATGCGTTTCATATATCCTCCTTAAGCAGAGGAGGCATATCCGAACCCGATGTTAACGGGCCGATTTTCC
>JAZNTC010000017.1:0-7331 GCA_045591605.1 Acutalibacteraceae bacterium
CACTTCGGGCAATGTCCGGACAGCACCCCTTTAGGCAAGGGGGCCAAGGGTTACAGCCGCTTTCCAAGTGGCATCAATATTCACAAAACAAACAGAGAGGATGTATCTTTGACGATACATCCTCTCTAATTTTAACCCTAATCCCATCCACCGTATGGTGGGTGTTTTTTGATAGGTACTGTTACACGCCGCGTTCGGCACGCCACGCATCTGCACGCGCCGCCGACATACGGGTGATGTTTTCGCCAACGTGTTCCGATTCCTCGCCGCCGTTGACATAGAGGAAAAACTTGCCGCTTTCGGTTTTGAACAAACACTCTTCAAAGCCCTTGGGATCGCCCCACAGACCTTCCACGTATTTTGTCACAAATTCCGCCGTGGCGGTATCGTATTCCACTTTGCAAATCGTCTTTTTCATTTGCGCTGCTCCTTTCGTCTTTGTGATACCAGTATAGCGGTTTTTTTCGCGAATTGCAACAGGCAAATCAAGGGAATGGTGGCGAATTGTTTCGAACCGGCAAAAACCCCACCGTACGGTTGGCGGAGGTAGAAACCGCATTAGAGAGGATGTATCTTTGACGATACACCCTCTCTGTTTATTTTGTGAAAACGGATGAGATGGACGGTTTTCGTTGCGACAGCACCCGCCCGTACCGTTTTCGGTTTGGCGAAGCAACATGCCGCCTCTTTCAGGCGGCAAAAAAAAGAGCAGGTGTTGCCACCTGCTCTTTTGTTGTTTGGGGATTCCTCTTACTTCACTTTTTCCGCTTTGGTGCCGGTTGCAAAGAAGAGGTCGCCTTCCACCTTGTAGTAGAAGTAGTCGCCGTAACGGCCCACAATGCTGCTGTCTTCCGCGTTAATGTCGTCCGCCAGCTTCACCTTATCCTTGCCCTTGGTCGCATAGAGAACGCCGTCCACATCCGTGAAGTAGCAGATGCCCTTCGCGTTCATCGCGGAGATGCCTGCCACGTCATCGGCGATCTTGTCGCCCTTCTTCTTGCCGGAGCAAACGATCAGTTCGTAGTCATCGGTCAGAATGTATGCCTTCTTGCCGTTGGGAGTGACCCACACGCTCGCACGAACGTCTTCCGTCACCTTGACAGGCTCATACTTCTTCGCGGTCGCGTTCTTCACGTAGTAGAGCTCATACTTACCGTCGTCGTTGAACTTGGTGAAGTACAGAGTCTTGCCGTCGTTCGCGATGGCGGCGTCACCCACCTTGGAAGCGATCTTGAATATCTCTTTACCGTCGAAGTAGCCGATGTTGTTGTCGCCGTAGGCGTACACCTGACCCTTGAAGGTTTCGTAGTCGATGGTGCCGTTGGGAACGATGAGATCGCCGAGATCCTTCGCGATCTTCACGCCTTCCTTCTTGCCGTCGACCCAGTAGTAGTTGTCCTTGTCATCACAGTAAATGATTTCGGTGCGATCGACGTTGTAGTCTTCGATGCTCGCATTGCCGCACACTTTTTCGGGTTCTTTCTTGTTGACACTGCGATACAGGTCAGAACCGTTTTCGGTCGCCTTGTCGAGATAGAGATACTTCGCGCCGTCGGAAATCAATTCCGGAGTCGCGTTCTTCAACTCGATTTGGGTCGCCTTGCCACCGAACTTCTTCACGAAGGTGGTGTATTCCATGCCGTCGTCCTTCTCTTCCGCTTCGGCATACGCCACCGTCTTGCCGTCGGGCGAGAGTTTCACGCTGGCCAGATCTTCACCGATGGTCTCGGACTTCTTCTTCGCCACGTTGTACCAGGTGTAGGTGCGGTTTTCGCCGTTGTCGGTGTCGTCACGATAGATAACGTACTCTCTGTTCTTGCTGTACGTCACCACATCGACATCCGATGCAATTTCGGTCGCGCCCTTCTTGGTCACGACGAACAGGGTGTAGGCGGAATCCCCTTCGCTTCTGCACTCGGCCAGAGCCGTCTTGCCGTCGTAGGCGTTGTAGAGATACACGTCTTCATAGTCGAGCTGAGCAACCTTCTTGCCGTTCAGGTAGATGTTGCCTTCCGCGCCCTTCACAAAGCCCTGATCACGGGTGATGAATTTGCCGCCGCCCGAGCCGAGCAGGAGAATGCCGAGAATGATTGCCACCACGGCAATGGCCGCAATGATGATCACCGGGAGCATCTTATTGCTCTTCTTTTCGGGAGCCGCAGGTGCTTCGCAGGCGGTTGCGAACGGATCTGCCGCAGGAGCCGCTTCGTTCACGACTTGTTCGTTTTGATACTCTGTCATACTGAATCCCTCCGTATGTATATTCGATAAGGTGTTGCACACCTTGTCTCCATTTTAGTGTAGCACAGTTTTGAAGATATTTCAATAAATATTTACAATTTTATTTGCTTTTTCTTGTTTTTAACGCTGAAAAGCAGGGTTTTTACTCCTCAACGGGGACGTTTTGAATTCTGCCCACCGCATATTGCAGGGTGATACGGGCATCGGTGGAATCGACTTTTTTGTTGCCGCCCACGTCACCCACGATGGTGCGCGTTTCCTCTTCGGCTTCGGCGAGTGCCGCACAACAACAGAGTCGACACACGTATTTTCATACGGTGTCCTCTCCTTCGCCTGTTTTGTTATTCTCCTGTTCTTCCCGTTCACGGCGAATCCGTTCACGGTGAGTAACCCAATCCGTGACCAGCATTTTCAGCACCGCCACGACGGGCACGCCCAACAAAACGCCGCCGAACCCGGCGATGCCGCCACCCACCGTGACTGCAAACAGCACATAGATGGGACGGATGCCGACCGACTGCCCGAAAATACGCGGTTGCAACAGGTTGCTGTCCACCTGCTGTACCGCCAAGATATAGATGGCAAGGAACACCGCCATGCCGAGCTCGCCGTTGAGAAGCAAAATCAGCACCGTGAGCACGCCGCTGATAATGGCACCGAAATACGGCACGATGTTGGCAAGACCCACGAAGATGGCGAACGCCAGCGGATACGGAATACGGGAAATGTACATACCGGGAATCAACAGCACGCACACGCACAGCGCATCCACCATCATACTGTAAATGTAACGAGTGAAGATGTCGCTCGCTTTGTGGGTGTAGTGCGAGGTGAGACTCACCGCCCGTTCGGGCAAAAACGCTTCCCCGACGCGGCGACCGCTCGCAAGCAGCGAATCACGTCCGGCCAGCATATAGATGGAAATGATGAAGGACAACAGCACGTTGATGATCGAACCCGTGATGCTGATGATGTTCGACAGATATCCGATCACGTTTTCCACCGTGAGGTAACCGAGCAGAGAGGAATACACCCCATCGAGGATCTCTGCCACGTTGACCGATTCCAACGCGCCGCCTTCCCCGATGTTCTCCTGCACAAAGGAGACGATGGTGGCATAATACGTCGGCAGGTTGTTGATCAGTTCCCTGATGGCTTCAATCAACGCCGGCAAAATCACCGTCACGATCAAGGCGATCACGCCGAGGAACAAGAGATACACCGCGACGAGCGACCACGCACGTGCCGTTTTTTGCCAAAACGGTCGCTTGCTTTTGCGAATCAGCCGTTCGATCCCGTCACACGGGCGATACAGCAAAAACGCAATGATCAAACCGCCGAAGAAGGGGGACAAAATGTTAAACACCTGTCCGATATAATGCAATATCAACGACGGCGCGCTGATGATGCGAAAGACCACCACGATCGCCAGCGCCAACAGCAGTGCCGACCACCACCGTTTGCTGACAAGCCCTCTCAGGCGTAACGGTTTCTTTTCATTCATCGTGTATATCCCCTTTCTCGTTCGCGCGGATCACCCGTTCGCACAACGCCGCCAGATCGTCCAACGTGTTGAGCGACGAGGCTTCGGCTCGCCAAGCGGCCGCACCGCGCCATCCTTTTAAATACCATGCCGTGTGTTTGCGCGCTTCACGCAACGCCACTCGTTCGCCTTTCCATTCCGCCGCCATGGCAATCTGGCGATACAGCACGTTCATACGCACCGCGATGGGTGGGGGCGGAAGATACCGCCCATCGTTCAAATACGCTTCAATTTCCTGAAACACCCACGGTGCACCCAGCGCACCGCGCCCCACCATCAACAAATCGCAGTTGGTTGCTTCCAACATGCGTGCCGCCGACAGGGCATCGGTCACGTCGCCGTTCGCGATCACGGGAATGTGCAACGCCGCTTTCACCGCGCGGATGCCGTCCACGTCCACAGGTGGGGCATACATCTGGTCGCGCGTGCGCCCGTGCACCGTGATCGCCGCCGCACCGGCCGCTTCACACGCCTGCGCCACCTGCACCGCGTTTTTCTCATCGGCGCTGTAACCCAGCCGAATCTTCGCCGTCACCGGCACGTCCACCGCCGACACCGCCGCCGCCACCAGGCGACCGCACAGGTCGGGATCACGCAACAGCGCACTGCCGCTGCCGTTGCCGGCAATTTTCGGGGCGGGACATCCCATGTTGATGTCCAACCAGTCGGGATTCGCCGTCATCGCCAGTTCGGCCGCGCGCGCCATGGTGTCGGGTTCGTTGCCGAACAGTTGCACCGCCGAAGGGCGCTCTTCATCGTCCAGCACCATCAACTCACCGCTTTTGCGGTCGCCGTAACTCAACCCTTTACTGCTCACCATTTCGCTCACGGTGAACGCCGCACCGTAACCGCGACACAAGCGGCGAAACGCACGGTCCGCCACCCCGGCCATGGGGGCGAGCGCCGCGTGGGCATCCAGTTCTATGTTTCCAATCTTCACGTTGTTCTCACCAATTTCCGGAGCATATAATTACACGTATTATAAAGTATAGCCTAAAACATCCCGGCGGTCAAGGGGTGCGTGAAATTTTTCCCGTCCTCTTGTAAGTGTTCGGAATGTGTGGTATAATACAATGATACCTTTGGAAAGGTGGCGACAGGCGGTGAGCTTGTTTTCTCTGAAAAAAATTGCGGCACTTGCGGGCACAAAACAACCCTACCTGCGCGGTATTGCCTTATATAACGCCGGTGCGGTAAGCGGTTTGCACACGGCGGCAGGGGACACCTGCGCCGAAGTGGTCACCGCGCAGGTGTCCGATCGCGCCGCCGCGACCACCTTTGCGGTGGAAATCGGGTTTAACACGGCCGGCGATGCGGTGTTTTTCCACTGCGATTGCGCCTCCCGTGAACGCGGTGCGTGCAAGCACGTGGTGGCGGCACTCACCCACAAGTATTACCGCGACATGCTGGGCAATACCGCGGTTTCCGAAAATGTGACCCCCGAAGAAAACACCCCCGTTCGACGGATGTTAGACGGCTATTGGCAGGAGGCACAAGCGGCGGTACGCGCCGGTATGCACGGCGGTGTGGCGTTGGTGCCCACCCTGTTTCCCGATGCGGCGGTCTCCGCACTTTCGCTCACCTTGCAGACCGCCGACGGACACGCCTACGCGGTGAAAGATATTGCGAAATTCGTTTCGCAGATGGCAAACCGTGAGCAAGCCACCTACGGCGCGCATCTCACCCTCACCCATCATCCCGAAGCGTTTTGCGAAACCAGCCGTCCGTTGCTCACGTTGGTGTGCGCCGCTGCGGACACACGCGCCAAACGACGGTTACCCCTTTCGCCCACCGCGTTGGATCGCTTCTTCACGTTGTATGAAGGGCAGGCGGTCGCCGTGGGTAACACCGAAGCACAGCTGGTGCGCCGCGACCCACCGCTCACCGTGACGGTGGAATCCGCCGACGACGGTGTGGTGCTCTCCACCCCTCCCTTTGTGATGGCGCGCGGCGAACAGACGATGTATCTGTTCTTTGAGCACACGGTGTACGCGACGTCCCCCGACTACACGGCGGCGGTGCGCCCGTTTTTGGCGGCGATGGTGCAGTCGGGCGGCACCCTCACCCTCTCCTCCACCGCTCTCACGGAATTTTGCGGACGGGTGTGGCCCACCTTATCCCGTGTGTTGCCCTTCACGGGTGCGGTTGCGTTGTTGGAAGAACGCCGTCCGCATCCGTTGGAGGCGCAGGTGTATCTTGACCGCGCGGACGGACAGATCACCGCACGGGTGGAGTTTTGTTACGGCGACCGCCTGTTCCCTGCCGACAACCGCGAAACCCCTGCCGACGGGGTGCGCGATCCCTTGGCGGAGTGGCGCATCCTCACCACGGTGCAGGGCGCGTTCACAGGCAGACGGGAGGACGGCTTGTTTTGGAGTGACGAGAACGACGACACCTTGTTTGCCTTGTTGAGCGACGGTGTTGCCACGTTGGGCAGCTGTGCCACCGTGTTTATGAGCGACCGTTTTCGCACCGCACGGGTGGTGGCCCCTCCCTCTATGGCGGTGGGGGTACGACTGAATGCCGGATTGCTGGAACTGGATCTCGATCTGGGGGATCTCGACCCCGAAGAACTCGCCGCCTTGCTCACATCCTATCGCGCCAGACGGCGGTATCACCGTTTGCGATCGGGCGACTTTGTGTCGCTGGACGATCCTGCCCTGCTGGGTATTGCGCGGTTGAGCAACGGACTGGGTGTTTCGGATCGCCGTTTGGCAAGCGGTCACGTGGAAGTCCCTGCTTTTCGTGCCCCGTTTGTGGATCGTGTGTTGAAAGATGCCCCTGCATTGGGATACACTCGTGACGAAGCGGCACGCGCGCTGTTGCGCGCCATCAAGGCGGTGGAAAACAGCGAATATACCCTGCCCACCACCTTGAACGGCACCCTGCGCGGATACCAGCGTGTGGGATTCCGTTGGTTGCGCACCATGGAGGAATGCGGGTTCGGCGGTATTTTGGCAGACGATATGGGACTTGGCAAAACGGTGCAGATGATCGCCCTGTTTTTGGATGCCGCTTCACGCGGCATCACCGCGCCGTCCTTGGTGGTTTGCCCTGCTTCGTTGGTGCTCAACTGGGAAAGCGAGTTGCACCGTTTCGCCCCCTCGCTCACCGTGCGCACGGTGGTGGGCGACAGCGCCACCCGTGCCGCGATGTTGCAAACCATTCACGAGGGGGAGGTTTTGGTAACTTCCTATGATCTTTTGAAACGCGACGTGGAATCCTATGCCGCACACAGCTTTCACTACGTGGTGTTGGATGAGGCGCAATACATCAAAAATCACGCGACACAAAACGCACGTGCGGTAAAACGTCTGTCTGCCGCCCAACGGTTTGCGCTGACCGGCACGCCCATTGAAAACCGTTTGAGCGAATTGTGGAGTATTTTTGATTTCCTGATGCCCGGCTTTTTGTTCTCCTATCCGCGGTTTCGCGAGCACTTTGAACTGCCTGCCGTGCGCGACGGTGACCGCGAAGCGCTGGCGGCACTTTCCCGTTTGTGCGCACCGTTTTTGTTGCGCCGCCTGAAACGGGACGTGTTGGAGGA
>JAZNTC010000018.1:0-3088 GCA_045591605.1 Acutalibacteraceae bacterium
GTGCAGTCTACTACACGAAGGAAATGCTCGAGCACTTCGGCGACACCATCAAGGGTAAGACCTTTGCCGTCTCCGGCTTCGGCAACGTCGCTTGGGGTACCGTCAAGAAGGTCAACGAGCTCGGCGGCAAGGTCGTCACCATCTCGGGTCCCGACGGCTACGTCTACGACAAGGACGGCGTTGCAACCGAGGAAAAGATCAATTACATGCTGGAAATGCGTGCGTCCTGCCGCAACCGCGTGGAAGACTATGCGGATAAGTTCGGCGTGCCGTTCTTTGCCGGCAAGAAGCCGTGGGGCGAAAAGGCGGATGTCATTATGCCTTGCGCCACCCAGAACGAAGTGAACCTCGACGACGCGAAAGCCATCGTGGCGAACGGCGTGAAGTATTACGTGGAAGTGTCCAACATGCCCACCACCGCGGATGCTGTGGCATACCTGAAGGAGAACGGCGTGGTCGTGGCTCCCTCCAAGGCGGTCAACGCAGGCGGCGTGGCTGTGTCGGGTCTGGAAATGTCCCAGAACTCCATGCGTTACAGCTGGTCGGCGGAAGAAGTCGATGCCAAGCTGAAGGACATCATGAAGAACATCTACAAGAGTTCGGTCGATGCCGCGAAGGCGTACGGCATGGAAGGCGACCTGATCGCCGGTGCCAACATTGCCGGTTTCTTGAAGGTGGCGGATGCCATGCTCGCACAGGGTGTGGTGTAATTCAAAAAACGATTCAAAGCACCCCATTGGGGTGCTTTTCGTATACAAAGAAACCGCCGATGCAAATCGGCGGTTTCTTTTACATGTTTCTTATCCGTGGAACAGGCGCTTGGTTTGATAGCGCGGCTCACACGTGAGGTTGATGCCGAGTTTGCGCAGGGTGTTTTCGTCCACCTGCGACAGAATGACCGAGGAGTGCATTTCGCATCCTGCCAATTTGTCGAGCTGTTGCATCGCCAGTTCCGCTTGCGGATCGGTTGCCGCACAGATGGAGAGTGCAACCAACACTTCGTCGGTGTGCAAACGCGGATTGTGGTTGCCGAGATGATTCACCTTCAAATCCTGCACCGGCTCAATGACGGCAGGGGAGATGAGCAAGGCGTCATCGGCAATACTGCCGAGTGCTTTGAGTGCGTTCAACAGCATGGCGGAGGAGGCGCCCAACAGCCCCGAAGTTTTGCCCGTGATGATACGCCCGTCCGCCAATTCAATGGCGGCGGCAGGGGCGCCCGTTTCCTCGGCGCGTGCCAAGGCGGCGGGGACGGGCGGGCGGGTGGTGCCCGTGGCGGTTGGCATCTTCATCAGCAGTTCGATTTTGGCGATCTCTTCCTCGTTCTGGTTGCCCTTGCGCTGGTTGCACAGCGCGGAATAATAGCGGCGCATAATTTCCGCACGCGCGGCGGCACACACCGCATCGTCATCGAAAATGCAGTTACCTGCCACATTGACACCCATATCGGTGGGGGATTGATAGGGGCAATGCCCGTGAATCTTTTCAAAGGTGGCCGCGAGCACGGGGAAGATCTCCACGTCGCGGTTATAGTTGACCGCCAGCGTGCCGTACGCTTCCAGATGAAAGGGGTCGATCATGTTCACGTCGTTCAGATCGGCGGTGGCGGCTTCGTATGCCATGTTGACAGGGTGTTTGAGCGGCAAGTTCCAAATGGGGAAGGTTTCAAACTTCGCATAGCCTGCCGAAATACCGCGTTGATGGTCGTGATACAACTGGCTCAAACACGCGGCCATTTTGCCGCTGCCGGGACCGGGTGCCGTCACGATCACCAGCGAACGCGAGGTTTCAATGTAATCGTTGCGCCCAAATCCTTCGTCGCTCACAATGGCGGCAACGTCGGAGGGATAACCGGGGATGGAATAGTGGCGATACACTTTGAGCCCCAAACCCTCCAAACGGGTTTTAAACGCTTCGGCGGCAGGTTGTTCGCTATAACGCGCCAACACCACGCTGCCGACATACAAACCAAATCCACGGAACGCATCGATCAAGCGCAATACATCTTGATCGTAGGTGATGCCGAGATCCCCGCGCACTTTATTCTTTTCAATATCCTGCACGTTGATGACAATGACGATTTCTGCTTGATCTTTCAGTTGAGCGAGCATTTTGATTTTACTGTCGGGTTTGAAACCCGGCAGCACACGGGAGGCATGAAAATCGTCGAACAGTTTGCCGCCGAACTCCAAATAGAGCTTACCGCCGAACTGGGCAATACGCTCCTTAATCTGTTCCGATTGCAACTGCAAGTATTTGTCGTTGTCAAATCCAATCTTATGCATCTGTCATCCCGCCTCACCCAAAAACTCAACTATATAATTATAAAACATTCTAAAATCTTAGTCAAGGGATTTTCATTTTTTTATGGACATGCCGCCTGAAATATGGTTAAATAATAGACAGAGGTGAGCGTATGATTCCCATTTTGTTGGAAGATAAAGCGATTATTGTATGTGAAAAACCCATTGGCGTGCTGTCCGAACGGGGAATGAATCCACGGGAAAAATGCATGCCTACGTTGCTGGAAGCGCAAACGCGCACCTTTCGGGTGGACGTGGTGCATCGTTTGGATAAAGCGGTGGGCGGCTTGATGGTGTTTTCCAAAAACGCCAAGGCATCGGCAGGGCTGTCCCGTGCCATCGCGAATCACGAGATGACAAAGGAATATGTGGCGGTGGTGGCAGGATGCCCCGACTCACCGTGCGGTGAATGGCGCGACATTCTGTTCCGCGACAAGCAAAAGAATAAATCCTTTGTGGTGAACCGTATGCGCCAAGGGGCAAAAGAGGCGGTGCTCGATTACGAAGTGGTCGAAACCGTCCATCGCCCAGAGGGGACGGTTTCGCTGCTCAAGATTCGCCTGCACACGGGGCGCACCCATCAAATCCGCGTGCAGTGCGCGTCGCGGCAAATGCCGTTGCTGGGGGACGAAAAATACGGCAGTCGTATCCCTGTGAAAAACATTGCCTTGTGGTCACACCACTTGGCATTTGCCCATCCCGTGACCCACAAAGCGGTGGACGTGACCCTGCCGCCTCCTGCCTGTGCGCCGTGGAATTGGTTTTCTCTGTAACAAAACAAGCCT
>JAZNTC010000019.1:0-4005 GCA_045591605.1 Acutalibacteraceae bacterium
GCGGATGATCCCGGTATGCACCCCTCGCAGAATGAGCAGGATTCCCGTCACTATGCCGTGGCGGCGAAGGTGCCGATGCTGGAACCTGCCGATTCGGCGGAATCGCTGGCGTTTGCCAAGGCGGCGTTTGCCTTGTCGGAAGACTTTGACACCCCTGTGCTGTTGCGCATGTGCACCCGTATTGCCCACGCGCAGAGCATTGTGGAAACGGCGGAGCGTGAAGCGCGTGAAAACCGCCCCTATGTGAAAACCCCCGAAAAGTACATTATGATGCCGGGCAACGCGAAAAAGCGCCACCCCGTGGTGGAAGCACGCACAGCGGCGTTGGCGGCGTATGCGGAGGATTGCCCCTTCAACCGTGTGGAGATGGGGGAGAAAGCGCTTGGCATCATTACGTCGGGCGCATCGTATCAATATGTGCGTGAGACGTTTGGCGAATCGGTGAGCGTGCTGAAACTCGGCATGGTGCATCCGTTGCCCACCAAACTCATCCGCGATTTTGCCGCCGCGGTGGATCGCGTGGTGGTGATCGAAGAGTTGGACGGCGTGCTGGAAGCGCATTGCACCGCCATCGGTGTGAAGGTAGAGGGCAAGGAACTCTTCACCAACATCGGCGAGTTTTCACAACGCACGGTGGCCGAGGTGTTTGGCTTGCCGCAAAAGGAACATACCGCGCTTTCCACGGCGATTCCCGTGCGTCCGCCCGTGATGTGTGCCGGCTGTCCGCACCGCGGTATGTATTACACCTTGGCGAAGAACAAGGTCACGGTGATCGGTGACATCGGTTGTTACACCCTCGGTGCGCAACCGCCGCTGTGTGCGCTGGATTCCACCTTGTGCATGGGTGCTTCGGTGTCGGGTCTGCACGGCTTCAATAAGGCAGGTAACCAAAACCCGGCGGTGGCGGTCATCGGCGACTCCACCTTTATGCACTCGGGCATCACGGGTCTGGTGAACATTGCGTATAACGGATCCAATTCCACCGTCATCATCTTGGATAACTCTATCACGGGTATGACGGGTCATCAGCAAAACCCCACCACGGGTTACAACATCAAGGGCGACCCTGCCGCCAAGATCGATCTCGAGACCCTCTGCCACGCGGTGGGTATCGAGCGTGTGCGTGTGGTCGATCCGTATGACCTCGCAGCGTGCGAAGCGGTGTTGAAAGAAGAGTTGGCGGTGGATGCGCCGTCGGTCATCATTTCGCGCCGCCCGTGCGTGTTGCTCAAATCGGTCAAGACGAAACCGCCCGTGAAGGTGGATGCGGATAAGTGCCGCAGTTGCAAGAAATGTATGAAACTCGGCTGCCCCGCCATCCGTATGAAGGACGGCAAAGCGGACATTGACGAGACCTTGTGTGTCGGTTGCGGCGTGTGCGAGCAACTGTGCGCGTTTGATGCGATCGGGGGTGTGAACGAATGAACACGGTGCGTTTGATGATCGTCGGTGTCGGCGGTCAGGGGTCTCTGCTCGCGAGTAAATTGCTCGGTCGCCTGTTGGTGGACGAGGGATACGACGTGAAGGTGTCCGAAGTGCACGGCATGAGCCAGCGCGGCGGTTCGGTCGTGACCTACGTGCAGTTCGGTGACAAGGTGTATTCTCCCGTGATCGAGCAGGGCGAAGCGGATTTCATCGTTTCGTTTGAAAAGTTGGAAGCGGCGCGCCACACGGCGTGTCTGAAACCGGGCGGCACGGTGATCGTGAACACCCAACAGATCGACCCGATGCCCGTGATCACGGGTGCGGCGATGTACCCCGAAAGTGTGCTGGACGATATGGTTGCCGCCGGTGTGAAGGTGGATGCGCTGGATGCGTTGTCGCTGGCGGTGCAGGCAGGTTCTGCCAAAGCGGTGAACATCGTGTTGATGGGGCGTTTGGCCAAATATTTCTCCATGGATTACGACAAATGGATCCATGCCATTGAGCAAAGTGTGGCACCGAAATTTGTCGAGATGAATAAGAAAGCGTTTGAACTGGGTTACAATGCGTAAGGAGATGGCTTCAGTGACAGAACAGCATTACTATCAGCCGGAGATCGAAACCATGCCGGTGGAGGAACTGAAAAAGCTCCAGTCCGAAAAGTTGGTCAAACAGGTGCGTCACGTGTATGAAAACGTGCCGTACTACCGTGCCTTGATGGAGGAAAAGGGTGTGACACCCGACGACATTCACGGAATCGAAGATCTGCATTTGTTGCCCTTTTTGAGCAAAGCGGATCTGCGCGACGCCTATCCTTATGGCTTGCTTGCCAAGCCACTTTCGGAATGCGTGCGCATTCACTCCACGTCGGGCACGACAGGCCGCCGTGTGGTGGCGTTCTACACCCAGCATGACGTGGATCTGTGGGAAGATTGCTGTGCGCGTGCCATCGTGGCGGCAGGCGGCACCAACGAGGACGTGTGCCAAGTAGCCTACGGCTACGGCCTGTTCACGGGTGGCGCAGGTCTGCACGGCGGTTCCCACCGCGTGGGTTGCCTCACCTTGCCGATGTCTTCGGGTAACACCGAGCGGCAGATCCAGTTTATGACCGATCTGTCCGCGACCATTTTGTGCTGCACGCCTTCTTATGCGGCGTATATCGGCGAAACGCTGAAAGAAAAGGGCGTAACCCCCGATCAAATTCCGCTCAAAGCCGGCATCTTTGGTGCCGAGCCGTGGACCGAAGAGATGCGCCACGGCATTGAAGAAACGTTGGGCATCAAGGCGTACGACATCTACGGCTTGACCGAAACGTCGGGTCCCGGCGTGGCGTTCGAATGCTGTGAGCAGACGGGCATGCACATCAACGAGGACCATTTCCTGGCAGAGATCATTGATCCCGACACGGGCGACGTGTTGCCCGAAGGCAGCAAGGGCGAATTGGTGTTCACCGCGCTGGATAAGGAAGCTTTTCCGCTTCTGCGTTACCGCACGCGTGACATCTGCGTGCTTACCCGTAAACCCTGCTCGTGCGGACGCACCCACATCAAAATGTCCAAGCCGATGGGGCGCAGTGACGGTATGATGATCATCCGCGGTGTCAACGTGTTCCCGAGCCAGATCGAAACGGTACTGTTGAACGAAGGGTATCAGCCGAACTACCAGATCATCGTGGATCGCGCCAACAACAACGACACCTTCGACGTGAACGTGGAAATGAACCCCGATCAGGTCATTGATACGGTGCGTGAGGTGGAAGCGCTCGAACGCGCGCTGGCAAACGCGATGAAGACAATGCTCGGCATCAGTCCGAAGGTGCACCTGGTGGCACCCAAGAGCATTGCGCGCAGTGAAGGCAAAGCGGTGCGCGTGATCGATAAACGTAACCTGGTGTAAGGAGTGTGTGATATGACCATCAAACAACTTTCGGTTTTTGTGGAAAACAAAAAAGGCGAACTCGCCCAAATTATGCGCGTGTTGGCACAAAACGGCGTGGATATCCGCGCGTTGTCGTTGGCAGACACCACCGATTACGGCATTTTGCGCATGATCGTGAACGATACCGACAAAGCGGTGGCGACGTTGCAGGCGGCACATTGTGTGGTGTCGGTGAATGCGGTGCTCGGCGTGGCGGTGGACGACACGCCCGGCGGTTTTGCCGCGGCGGTGAAAACGCTGTCGGATAACAACATCGGTTTGGAATACGTGTATGCGTTCATCACACCGCAAAAGGGGTATGCCTACGTCGTGATGCGTGTGACGGATAACGACGCGGCGACCGCCCTGTTGCAGGAGGCCGGTGTGCGCGTGCTGAACGATGAAGAACTGCACGCGATGTTTTCCTGAAAATTTGTAAAAAGGGTTGCAAAGCCGCAACAAATCGTGTATACTAACCTGTGCCCACCAAACGGTGGGTACACATTTCCGCCCGGGGCGAAGCTGGATACCGCAGTGGATTCCGATTCCAAAGGCGGGGGGTTCGAATCCCTCGGGGCGGGCCAAAAAAATAACGACGGTGACCGGCGGTCCCCGTCGTTGTTTTTTACCCGCGGAGGGATTCGAACCAGGAATGGGAGCGAAGCC
>JAZNTC010000020.1:0-17588 GCA_045591605.1 Acutalibacteraceae bacterium
TGAGTCTTGTCTTCCTAAGACCGCTGGCCTCCGACTTTGCGGCGCGCAACATCCTTGTTCGCGGATTCCAGGTTCAACACGACCGTACGTTTGGCGTTCAGATGATCCGCCACCGTGCTGGCATCGTCAAAGCGTTCCGGCTTCACCAACACGACCTGCAACTGTGCCGTCGCGTGGATATTGACCACTTTGTTGCCACGCTTGGCCGGCTCTTCGGTTTCTTCTTCCGACTTGGTCACAAAATCCATACCGTCGGTGTCAACCTCTTCGATATCTTCGTCCTCGTCGCCCATCCACTGTTTCAATTTGTCAAAAACGCCCATTGCAATTGCCTCCTATATAAATTTTTAATAGTTTCTTTTTCCGAAGATAGCCGAGCCGATACGCACCATTGTGGAACCTTCCAAAATGGCTTCTTCGTAGTCGTCCGACATACCCATAGAAAGAATATCCATACTACTATTATCTACATTTTTAGTGCGTATGTCAATAAACAATTGCGACATTCTGAAAAAATATTCTCTTTTTTCGCGTTCTGTCTGCGAAATGGGAGGAATTGTCATCATTCCGCGCAAATTCAAAGAGGAAAACTCTCTCAGTTGTGCGCAAAACTCCTCTGCCTCCTGCGGCGAAACACCCGATTTGGAATCTTCACCGCCGATATTGACCTGCGCCAAAATGTCCAGTTTCACGCCGCTTTTGGCGGCGGCCTTATCCAAAGCCTCCGCCACACGCACGCTGTCCACCGATTGCACCATTGAAACCTTGTCGGCAATCTGTGCGACCTTGTTGGTTTGCAGATGCCCGATCAAATGTGAAGTTACGGGTAACAGTGCGTCCTTTTTGCTCAAATACTCCTGTACACGGTTTTCTCCGATTTGGGTGATACCGTCGGCAATTGCCAAATTGATGCGTTCCACCGCCACGGTTTTCGTGACCGCCAGCAAGGTGACTTCCTCGGGAGAACGTCCTGCCCGTGCACATGCCGATGCCATCCGTTCGCGAATACGCGCAATATTGTCGTGTATTGCTATCGCATCAGGATTGCACAACTTTTCCGTCATATAGATCTTTCCCTTCCACGATCACGTCATCATACAACTGTACGTAGGTTTTATCCGCCACATTCGGGATGGCGCAAATGGAGTACTTGTCCTTTTCGTTGTGATACAAAATATCCACGTAACGGAAGGTGACGGTTGTTCCCATACGCACGTATGCACCGGCGCGGTTGTTGGCATCGAAGTGCAACGCTTTGTCCGGCAAACGCAGACCGCTGTGTTCTTCCATTAACAACTGTACCGATTCTATGCGAATATCCGACAGTTCCTCCGACATAAGACTACACTTCAAAATCAACGCACTTTGGTTGTTTGCCCCTTGATTCACCGCCAACACCTTGGTGGGAATGATATCAGCCGTTACAAACGGTAATTTGATTTTCAGCTCATCCCCTATCTCCAATGTTGCCGCTTTTTCACCGCTGATTGAGCACGCCAAATACCAATCGTATTCCGCCACCACTTTACCGATGCAGGTGTCGGAAACCGACGGGGTGACCGCCAACGATTCTTGCACTTCTTCGGCGGTCAGCGCCGCAATATCGTCGTCATTGGCAGAAAAATACGTTTCAAATCCATCGGCGTAATCCACAAAGTATCCCGAACGCGGTGCTTTCACAACCCCAACAGGCGGTGCTACACGTCCGGCCAGTGTGGAACGCTCTTGGCGCAACTGCTCCAATTTATCGCTGAAATCGCTGATGGTGCCGACAATCACCTGCCGCTTATTCATAAGCGATAGTAATTGTGCATGCATATTGCGCAGTTCCTCGGTGTTTTGACCATTTGCATATACCGCCAGATCACGTATCTTTTTGGTAAGTTGTTGTTCAATCGCTTCCAAGCCGGCATATTCGCTGTCGGCCAGTGCTTGTGCGCTTTCAAGCAAGGCAATTTCTTCATCTAACAAAGCCAACTGCTCTTGCAATCCGGCGGTTTCTTCTTGGGCATACAGTTGAGCAACCATCCCGTTTTTGGACACGCGGTTGCCGTTTTTCAGCGTGTAGAACAAATGGTTATTCCCCACGTCCGCTTCCACCTGCGTTTCGTTGCGAATGGCAATGGCTTGGGTTTCCACCGTGTCGTACACACTGTACGACATAACGGTTTCCACCGTTACGTTGGAATACAGCACCAAGAAAATTTGGTAGCCCACGTAGACCAGCAGAAACACAGCCAATAAAATGATGCCTAACCGTTTGATCCAATCCTTCATGGTGCTCACTCCTTTCTTAAGGTGACGCGATGTTCAATGCCGCATTTACAAGCGATGCGCGGTCGGTATAGTCATCCACATACAACGTATGGGCGGTTTCGATGCGACGAAACCACGAAAGTTGCCGTTTGGCATAGCGGCGCGTTTCGCGTTTGAGATTCTCCACCGCTACATCTAACGAGAGTTTACCCTCGAAATAGGGGGCTAATTCTTTGTATCCGATCGCTTGCATCGCGGTTGGAGCATAGGAGGATTTCAGCACCCTTTCCGCTTCGTCCAAAAGCCCTTGTTCCAACATCATATCGACACGTCGGTTAATACGGTCGTACAACACGGCACGATCGCGAAAATCCAACACGATCATACGCGTATCGTACGGTGGCGGTTCCAATCGGGAACGGCGAATCCATTCGGTCATCGACACACCGGTCGATAACGCCACTTCCAACGCACGCACAATGCGTCCTTGATCGTTTGGATGAAGGCGTGCCGCCGTTTCGGGGTCATATTCCGCCAAACGATTGCGCATGGCTTCGCCACCCTGGGCGGTGTATTCTTCCTGTAGTTGTTTGCGCAAAGCAAGCGTTTCGTCGCCGCCCTCTTCGGAAAACGCCAGATTTTCGGTTACGGCTTGAATATACAATCCCGTACCGCCGCAAAGAATGGGATGTTTCCCCTCTTTTTGCAAGCGGGAAATGACAGCTCTGGCATCCGTGGCATACCGCGCCACGCTGTACCGTTCGGTGAGGGGCAAACAGCCGATCAAATGGTGCGGCACGCCATCCATTTCCTCGGTTGTCGGACGTGCCGTGCCGATCATCAGCTCATCATACACCTGCATGGAATCGGCAGAAACGATTTCACCGTTCAACTGTTTGGCAAGGGCGATTGCAAGGGCTGTTTTGCCCGATGCGGTCGGTCCTGCCACTACTGTTACACGTATATTCATTGCTACCTCAAATGCGTCCAAACTGTTTTTCCAGTTCTTTGTGCGTCAATTCAAAGCAAACGGGACGACCGTGCGGACAATACCGCACCTCGTCATCGGTTAACACACGACGTGCCAGCGTTTCCAATTCCAACGGTGCTTGGCGATCACCGGCTTTCACCGCCGCACGGCAAGCAACCGAATGATAGATCCAAGAAAGCTTGTCCAATTCAATCTCTTGTTTTCCCGAAAGGAAACCGTCGGCAATTTCTTCAATCAACGCAGGCACATCCTCGCCCGTCAGCATCATTGGAACCGAACGCACCAACACGGTGCCGTCGAATTCCTCCACCTCAAATCCGGCATCGCTCAACAAGGACAGATGCGGCAAGATCGCCTCATATTCCTTGTGGCTGAGCGGCACGGCAACGGGAGTCAACAGCAGTTGGGCATCCTTGTGCTCCGTTTGTCGCAATTTATTGTATAAGATACGCTCGTGAGCCGCATGTTTGTCGATAAAGAACAGCGATTCCCCTTTTTGCACAAGCAAATAGGTGCCATACACTTCGCCGAGATAGGTGATCGGCTCGGTGTAAAGAACGGGCGGTCTCACAGGTTCAGTCGATTTTTCAACGGGTGCAACGGGCTTTTGAATCGGCGGCACTTGCACGGGGACAGACGGTGCATCCACCGTGATGTCCGGCTTGCCGTACAACATGGCCGTGCGGTCACGCAGAGGCATTGGATTGATCGGTTGTTTGGTCGGCGCTGCTTCGGGATTCAACGGTCGCTTTTTGAACCCGTTTACTGTCGGTGCCGCAGGTGTTGCTATTGGCTTATCGTCCGTGGGAACGGTAAAGTGTACCTGTTCGGTCACGGGTGAAACGTCTTGCACCTTCGCCGCCGTAAAGGAGGCTTGTTTGGGGGTGTCACCTGCCACCAATGCCGATTTGACACCGTGATACACCGCATCAAACACGGGGCGTTCATTCACAAAGCGCACCTCGATTTTGGCAGGGTGTACGTTGGCATCCACCATTTCGGTCGCCATATCCACGTGAAGCACGCAGGAGGGGAACTTGCCAATCATAATATTGCCTTGAAATGCGCGTTCCAGCGCCGCGGCGGCCGTGCGCGTTTTCACGTAACGACCGTTAACAAAGAAATGTTGCATAGTACGGTTGGAACGGGCGTTGACGGGTTTGGAAATGTACCCATACACATGTACACCGCCGAGCGAGTAGTCCACGGGGATCAAGCCGTTGGCAAATTCGCGCCCAAACACGGCATAAATGCAGGAATGTGCATTGCCGTCACCGGGGGTGAGCAACGTTTCTTTTCCGTCGCGCACAAAGCGCACCGAAATTTCGGGATGTGACAACGCCAAGCAATCCACCACCGCCGCCACAGCGTTGGCTTCGCTCACGTCTTTTTTTAAAAATTTCATACGTGCGGGGACATTGTAAAACAAATCGCGCACAAAAATTGTCGTACCCACGGGACAACCGATTTCCGAAACGTCGGGTTCTCCCCCACCGTCAATCACGCAACGCGTGCCGGCCAGTTCGTCCGCTGTGCGTGTGATGAGTTCCACACGTGCCACAGCCGAAATGGAGGCCAACGCTTCGCCGCGAAAACCGAGGGTGCCGATGCGTTCCAAATCCTCTTCCGTGCGCACTTTGCTGGTGGCATGACGCAAGAAGGCGGTGGTGACCTCATCGTGCGCAATACCGCATCCGTTATCGGTCACGCGGATGGTGCGCACACCGCCGTTTTCGATCTCAACCGTGAGCGAGGTAGCACCGGCATCGATCGCGTTTTCCATCAATTCTTTCACAACCGAGGAAGGACGTTCAACCACTTCACCTGCCGCGATCAATTCCGCTGTATGGCGGTCCAACACTTGAATTTTTGCCAACGTTCTCCCCTCCTTATCGGTTAATCATTGCACAGGCTTTTTGCCTGTGCGGCAAAATCATATAAGGTTTGCAATGCTTCAATCGGCGTTAACGTGTTGACGTCCAACGATGCCAAACGTTGTACCAATTCGTTATCCGCCGCAGAAAGCAGGGACATTTGCTCTTCGTCTGCTTCGCTGTGCGTGACCGTGCGCACAACCGTTTCACCGCCTGCGGTTTCCAAACCGTACAAAATCTCTTTTGCACGGCGCACAACCGTTTCGGGCACACCGGCGAGTTTCGCGACTTCAATACCGTAGCTTTCGTCTGCCGCACCGCGCACGATACGGCGCAGGAAGGTGATGCTGTCGCCCCGTTTCTTTGCCGCAATATTATAGTTGCGGATGCCCGAAATCTCCTCTTCCATCACCGTGAGTTCGTGATAATGCGTGGCAAACAGCGTTTTGGCGCCGATTTTACGTGTGTCAGCCACGTATTCCAGCACCGCACGTGCAATGCTCATACCGTCAAAGGTCGATGTACCGCGCCCGATCTCATCGAAGATCACCAAACTGTTTTTGGTGGCATTTTTCAAAATGGTTGCTACTTCGCTCATTTCCACCATAAACGTGGATTGACCAGACGAAAGATCGTCCGATGCACCCACGCGCGTGAAAATGCTGTCCACAATACCGATGGTAGCACTGCCTGCCGGTACAAAACTGCCGCATTGCGCCATCAACACAATCAATGCCCTTTGGCGCATATAGGTGGATTTACCGGCCATGTTCGGACCGGTGATGAGGGCGATGCGATTCTCGCCGTTGTCCAGGTGGGTATCGTTGGGCACAAACGGCGCATCCAACAGCGCTTCCACCACGGGATGCCGTCCGTTTTCAATCATCAATTCGCCGTTCAACACCATGGTGGGACGACAATAGTTGCGCCCCACCGCCACTTCGGCAAACGAGCAAAGCACGTCCAACTGTGCCACCGCTTCCGCCGTGGATTGAATGCGGTGCAATTCACCTGCCACGCGCAGGCGCAAATCGGTGAACAACTGATATTCCAATGCAACCGAACGGTCTTTTGCCGTCAGCACACGAGTTTCCAGTTCTTTGAGTTCTTGGGTTATGTACCGTTCGGCATTCGCCAACGTCTGTTTGCGAATGTAGTGTTCCGGCACCGATTCGGAATAGGAACGCGACACTTCAATGTAATATCCAAACACACGGTTATAACCGACCTTTAATGTCTTGATGCCGGTTTTCTCTTTCTCTTCGGCTTCGATGCGCGCAATGATTCCTTTGCCGTCGTTCATATCCACGCGCAATTCATCCAACTCGGCGTGATACCCTTTGCGGATCATGCCGCCTTCACGCACCGAAAACGGCGGATCCTCCTCCAGGGCACAATCAATCCAATCGTGCACGTCCGAAAGCGGATCGATCGCTTGCTCAATATCGCACAGCATAGCGGAGGATACACCGTGGAGGCGTTCTTTGATGGGGCGCAAACATTCGATGGCACGGCAAAGTGAACGCAACTCTTTGGCGTTGGCACTGCCGTAGACAATACGGGTCATGATACGTTCAAGATCGTAAATGTCTTGCAAAAGCGGGAACAGATCGCCGCGACGCGCCGTATCCCCCACCAATTCTTCCACCGCGTTGTGGCGGCGCAGAATGGGTGCAGGTTGAATGAGTGGTTGTTCGATCCAACGGCGGATCAAACGCTTACCCATCGCCGTCTTGGTCTTATCCAACACACCCAGCAACGAACCGCGCTTTTCTTTGTTGCGCATGGTTTCCATCAACTCCAGGTTACGACGGGTCATCAGATCCAATTTCATAAACTGAATATCCGAATAAAACTGCGGACGGCGAATACGCTCCAATCCGCCCATCTGCGTTTCGCGCAGATACCCAAGCGCACAGCCGAGCGCTTGCACGGCAGGCTCTTGTCCTTCCAGACCCAATTCATCCAAGGTTGAAACGCCAAACTGCTCATACACCGCATCACGCGCAACGTCAAACGCAAAATGACGGTCCTCCGCAACGTCGGCACGCACGTTCAAACGGACGGTGATAAAATCGGCAAACTCTTTGGACAAAGCCGCCCCTTCCGAAAGCAAAATTTCACTGGGTGAAAACCGCGCCAACTCGTTTTGCAAGCGCGACATGCAGTCATCGCCCAGGATGCGCGTCAAATGCACATCGCCTGTGGAGCAATCCACAAAACAGACACCGACGTCTTTGAGAAGGGTGGCAGAAAACACCGTACACAAATAGTTGTTACGGCTTTCATCCAACATACTGCCTTCAATGACCGTGCCTGGCGTGATGATGCGCACGATGTCGCGTTTCACCAATCCTTGTGCTTTGGCAGGGTCTTCCACCTGTTCGCAAATGGCCACTTTATAGCCTTTGGCGACCAAGCGTGCAACATAGGATTCATAACTGTGGAACGGCACACCGCACATCGGCGCCCGTTCTTCCTGACCGCAATCGCGACCGGTCAATACCAATTCCAGTTCCCGAGAAGCAATCTTGGCATCTTCAAAAAACATCTCGTAAAAGTCGCCCAATCGAAAGAATAACAGACAACCCGGATGCTCTGCTTTGATGCTGAGATATTGCTTCATCATAGGAGTCATGTCCGCCATGGTGCGAACCTCACTTTACTGTTAAAGTTTAGTGGCAACCGCCGCAAGAGGAACAATTACCGCTGCAAGAAGTTTCCATATCCGCGCTGTCGGGATCCACACCTTGCGCGGCAAGAGTTAAGATACGGGACACGCCGTTCATCATTTCATCCATACCGATCTTTGCGGCGTTAAACGCTTTCATATTCTCGTTTTCCATCACCTGCGCATACAGTGTGCGCAGTTCTTCGTCCAGCGTTTTGATCTTCTCGGGATCTTTCTTGTCATCGTCTTTCGAACTTTCGGTGGTAAGCGCCATACGCTTCAAATTGAAGTCGCCGATCAACGTCTGCAACGCTTCGTCGGCATCTGCCGCCGCCTGCGCCATTTGCATACGCACGTAACGCTCGTCCATTTGAATTTCGTGAGCCAAATCCTTTGTTAATTCCAAAATCTTATCCATGGTAGTTATCTCCTTTTTCGTTTTCAACAGATTCAATACGTCCTTCGGCAATCCAGCTTTTGGCGGACGTAACGGTCAACAATACGTGCTTTCCGATCAATGAGGGGTCACCTTCCACGCGCACCACCACATTTTCGGGCAGACGCGCTTCCAAGAAATCTTCACCGGCACTTTCGATCAATGCGCGACGCTGTGTTCCCACCATACGGGCCAATCGCTCGGCGGCAATATCTTCTTGCACACGGTTCATTTCCGTAAACCACGCCGTCTTTTCCTCCGCTGAGATGGGATCGTCCATTGCGGCGGCAGGCGTACCTTTGCGCGGCGAGAAAATGAAGGTGAACAACGACACAAATTCCACCTCACGAATGAGGCTTACCGTCTGCTCAAAGTCTTCCCGTGTTTCACCGGGAAATCCCACAATGACGTCGCTGGTGAAGGCAATGTCGGGAATCACCTTTCGGGCATAACGAACCAAATCCAAATACTGTTCTCGTGTGTATCCGCGATGCATCTCTTTGAGAACACGGTTACTGCCGGATTGGAACGGCAAGTGGAAATGGCGTGACACCTTTTCGCACGCGGCGATCGTGTCAAACAAACGCGGCGATGCATCTTTCGGATGTGACGTCATAAACCGAATGAGAAAATCTCCCTCAATCGCGTTGATACGCCGTAACAATTCGGGAAAATCAACCCCGTGTGCTTCGCCTTTGCCATAGGAATTCACGTTTTGACCGAGCAGAGTGATTTCTTTATATCCTGCCGCCACCAGTTCACGCGCTTCTTGCAATATGGCTTCGGGATCGCGACTGCGTTCACGTCCGCGCACATACGGCACGATGCAGTAGGTGCAGAAGTTGTTGCATCCGTACATAATGGGAAGCCATGCTTTGAAATCGCCGTCACGATGAACGGGAATTCCCTCCGCTAACACGCCGTCGCAATCGGGCGTCTCATGAATGGGTTTACGCGATGCCAGAGCCGATGCCATCAATTCCGGCAGACGGTGCAACACGTGAGTGCCAAACACCAATCCCACAAACGGATAGTGTTCGCGCAGCCGTTCGGAATTGTGTGGTTGTTGCACCATACAGCCGCACACCGCGATGAGCAAATGCGGACGGCGGCGTTTATAGGCTTTCAGCGCACCAACGTTACCAAACACGCGATCTTCGGCGTGTTCACGCACAGCACAGGTGTTGAACAGAATAAAATCCGCTTCTCCTGCTTCTTCGGTGAAACCAAATCCCATCTCATCCAGCATACCTTTGATATGCTCAGAATCCGACACATTTTGTTGACATCCGAAGGTGCGCACAAAGGCTAACGGACGTTCGATACCGCGTATTTCATAAAAAGCGCGAACTTGAGCAGTATAGGCACGCCCTGCCGCCAATTCTTCGGCGGAAATATGTTGAATATTGACCATGTTTCACTTACCTTTCGGATGACAAATCGCGCTGTATGGTTACAAATCGCACAAGTATATATATTATATCAAATAATCTTTATTTTTGCAATCGCAGATGACAACTTTTTTGCTTATTTTTTGAATATTTACAAATAAAATCACCTCTGTTTTACTCCGAAACAGAGGTGACGGTTTTTACAGCATTTTATACAGCAATGCAGCATCGTTTTTGGCAACGGTTTCCTGCACATCCAGCACTTCGGCACGCAACTCACGTGCGCCAAGTTGAATGGACAGAATATCGCCGACTTTCACATCGTACGATGCACGCGCCACTTTGCCGTTGACCAACACGCGGCCGGCATCACACGCCTCGTTTGCCACTGTGCGGCGCTTGATAAGACGCGATACCTTTAAATATTTATCCAAGCGCATAAGACGTCTCCTTTAAATGTGTAAAGGCCACCGAGAAACGGCGGCCTCTTGCGACACAATCTGAAATTCAATTACTTCGCGACAGCGTCCTTGAAAGCCTTGCCGGCCTTGAAGACGGGCTGGGTGGAAGCCGGAATCTGGATCGCTTCCTTGGTGCGGGGGTTCAGGCCGGTGCGCGCATTGCGAGTACGGGTCTCAAAAGTGCCGAAACCGACAACGGCAACCTTATCACCGGCGGCAACCGCTTCAACAATGGTATCGAGAACAGCGGCAACCGCTTTCTCAGCGTCCTTCTTGGACAGACCGGCTTTCTCTGCAACTGCTGCAATGAGTTCTGCTTTTTTCATGACAATATACCTCCTAATTTTTTATACCAATGGATCGTAAACGCGACCCAAATTGGGCAATATTTACGCTTTGGTAAGAAGTTTTGCTTCTTTCCAAAGCTCGTCCATCGCATCGATGGACATCTTTGTCATATCAAGTTTTCGCTCGTTCGCCAACTGCTCCACCTTTTCGAAACGGGCAATGAACTTATCCGTCGAAACCGTGAGAGCTTGCTCCGCATCCACATCCACAAAACGCGATACGTTAACAGCGGAAAAAATCAAATCGCCGAGCTCTTCTTCCACGTCTTTTGCAATGCCGGAAGCCACAGCCTCTTTGAATTCGACCACTTCGTTTTCAAGTGCTTCCATGGCGCCCGACACATCGGGCCAATCAAACCCGACACGCCGTGCACGTCCTTGCACTTTGTCGGCACGCATCAACGCAGGTAACGTGCGCGGTACGTTACGCAACAGATCAGTTTGCGTGGCGGTTTCCCCTGCGGTGCCTTTGGTGGCACGCTTCACGGAATCCCACGTTTTCAGCACGTCGGTTGCGTTGTTGGCCACCACGTCGCCAAACACGTGCGGATGGCGCACAATCAACTTGCGACAAACTTCATCCACCACGTCGCCAAACGTAAACTCACCGTTTTCTTTGGCAATCTGTGCGTGGAGCACCACTTGCATCATCACGTCACCGAGCTCTTCGCGCAGGCCGACAATGTCTCCTTTGTTGATTGCTTCAATCGCTTCGTGCGTTTCCTCCAAGAAATTCGAACGGATGCTTTCATGCGTTTGTTCGCGATCCCAAGGACACCCTTGCGGCGAACGTAACGCGGCAATCAAATCCAAAAAATCCTCGGTGGAATATCGTGCTTTTACAGGGAAATCAATAGCCATGTTGCGAAGGCTCCTCGCGCTAAACTCTACTGTATATTGTACACGATAAATTGCGCGATTGCAAGAGGAAATGGCGAAAAATCGTAGGTTTTTACAAATTTTCTCACACTTTTTTTATAACCGAGATGAAGGGTTTTGGCAAATTATACAAATCAATCGTCGGAAATTTGGTCATTCTCCCTTTAATAAGAAATTTACATATTCGTTACACCCTCGCCAATTCTCTATCATATTTTTGCAACATTTTCGAGTATACTGAAATTAAGCACCATAAAAGGAGGAAAACCATGCTGTCATTCGGACGGTCCCCTATCCTGATTTGCACCGGTGAACGCGCTTCCTACAAGCGGCTTGTAACGGTTGGCGAGTCGTTATCCAGAGAACAAAATCGCCCGTTATCCGTGTTGTCGGTTCAGCCAAAAGAACTCGTCACACCCAACACGGCAGAAAGCATACAAATTCTGCACAATATCGCATGCGGCACAGGCGCCGAGATCACGGTGTTGTTCAGCGACACTCCTGTGTTAACCTTTGCTGTGTTTGCCAACCAAATTCATGCAACCGAAATTGTGGTGGACAAAACGTGGATACAAGGTGACGTTGTGTTTCGCGTGTTACGCGATTTGACACCCGAAATTCCGCTTTCCGTTTTACACGAAAACAACCAACTGATTACCTTTCCTCCGATATATGAAATGCACACCGTAACTTGATTACGGTGTGCATTTTGTTCAGAGAGCAAATCCGCCGTCCACGCCAATCACTTGTCCTGTAATGAAGGATGCATCCTCCGACAGTAAAAACGCAATCGCCGAAGCCACCTCTTCGGGTTTTCCGATGCGACCAAGCGGCGTTTCTTCCGCCAGCGCCGCCACGGATTCCTCATCAAAATGGCGATTCATATTGGTATCAATGACACCGGGAGCAACTGCATTTACCGTGATGCCGGAAGGACCCATTTCTTTTGCCAAGGCACGTGTTAAGCCAATCATACCTGCTTTTGCGGCAGAATAGGCCGCTTCACACGACGCACCGTGAACCCCCCACACCGAGGTTACGTTCACAATGCATCCCTCGTGACGGCGAAGCATATCCAAAAGCACCGCTTTGGCGCAGGCGGCCGCGCCTGTCAAATCCACCGAAAGCACACGGTGCCATTCTTCTTCCGTAACGTCGCAGAACAATCCCACAGAGGAAATGCCTGCGTTATTCACCAAAGCATCCACGCGACCAAAGCGTGCCAAAACCGCATCTACACAACGCTGGGCCGATGCAAAATCGCAAAGATCCGCTTGAAATGCCGCCACATCGGCACCGTGTGCTGTCAGTTCTCCCGCAAGTGCGGTCGCTTGTTCTTCTGCGCGGCAATAGGTGAATGCCACGCGCCAGCCGTCTGCCGCCAAACGTTTCACCGTTGCACGTCCGATGCCGCGCGAGCCGCCTGTCACCAAGGCTACCTTATTCATCCATTTCATCCCTTTCAAGCAAAATTGGCAGCAGCCGTGAGAAGGCGCGAAATGCCGTGGGCAAGGCATACTGAGTGTTCACCTCGTCCAACGTTGCCCAAACGTAGTCGTCTGGCAGTGTAAAGGCAACCGCCTTCACACAAATAGCGCGCATTTTCCACTCAACATGGCTAAACAGATGCACACCCTCCCCTATCGGGTGCGTGCGTAATGCCGTTGCGCCAAACGCGTCGAGCGCATCACAGACGGCGTTTTGTTCATTCTCTGTCACCATGTTCGGCAATTCCCACAAACCGGCGAGAAGCCCTTTTGAGGGACGTTTATGCAACAGTACACGCGGCAGGTCTTCATCGGTAACAATCACCAAGACCGTTCGATGTTCCACACGGCGTGCTTTTTTGGCGTTTCGTGTGGGAAGCAAAATCTCCACTCCTCTGCGATGTGCCTCGCAGACCGATGCCAGCGGACATTCCGTGCAGCGTGGCACGGTGTTCGGCAAGCATATGCGTTCACCAAGTTCCATAATGGCGGCATTAAAGTCGCCTGCCGCATCCTGCGGCACCCACGATGCCACCGTTTCGGTGCAACGACGACGGGTGGCCGTTTTCATCACGTCTTCAAAATCCGCGGTCAACCGTGACACCACGCGCAACACATTGCCGTCCACCGCCGGCACGGGTATGCCGAAAGCAATGGAGGCAACCGCACCTGCCGTGTAATCACCAAGACCGGGCAATGCCCGTAATTGTTCGAAATCCGCCGGCAATTCGCCGTTATACCGTTCACACAGTTGAATGGCCGCTTTTTTTAAGTTGCGTGCACGGCTGTAATAGCCGAGCCCTTCCCACAATTTCATCAGGCGGTCGTCCGAAACTGCCGCCAGCGCGTGCACCGTCGGCAATTCCTGCATAAACCGCTCAAAATACGGAATCACCGCTTCAATACGTGTTTGTTGCAACATGATCTCCGACACCCACACACGATACGGCGTGAGCGGTGAGCGCCACGGAAGAGGTCGTGCGTTTTGGCGATACCACGAGAGCAACGACGGTATCGATTCACCTATGGTCATCACCACACACACCTCCTGTAATCGAGAAAGCGGAGCAGTCTTGCGGACTGCTCCTGCTTTTTGGTTTATTTCGTGCCGAAGATACGGTCGCCCGCATCGCCGAGACCGGGGATGATATACCCATGATCGTTCAAATGATCATCCAATGCGGCGCAATACACTGCCACATCCGGATGCGCTTCGGAAAGCGCTTTCAACCCTTCGGGCGCGGCAATGATGCACATAAATTTAATGTTACGGGGACTGCGTTTTTTGATCTGCGCAATGGCATCGATTGCCGAACCGCCCGTTGCCAGCATCGGATCCAACACAATAACGTCGCGTTGCTCAATATCACCCGGCAACTTGCAATAGTATTCCACCGGCATCAACGTTTCAGGGTCACGGTACAAGCCGATATGCCCCACGCGCGCGGACGGCACCAGTTCCAACGCGCCGTCCATCATGCCCAGACCGGCGCGCAAGATCGGGACAAATGCCAACTTGCGCCCTGCCAATTTGTTGCATTTCGCCACCGCCACAGGAGTTTGTACGTCCACTTCTTTCAGCGGAAGGTCACGCGTAGCTTCATACACCATCAATTCCGTGATTTCTTGGATCAATCGACGAAATTCCTTCGAAGGGGTGGCCACATCGCGAAGAACTGCCAATTTGTGCTGTACCAAGGGGTGATCTGCTACGAAAACTTGTGCCATGATCGTCATCTCCTCAAAAATAATTTATTCCGTTGCTTTTGTGCGCGCACGCAATTCGCGCTCTGCTTGCGGCAGGCGAAGATAGGTGGGTTGCAACGCTTCTGCCGTCACCGTTTCGCCGGGTGCCGCTTCCGCCGCCACACCGACCGCCGTTTGAAAACGTATATGTTCTGCCGCCAAATACAACAGTGGCACATCGTTTGCAAATTCATTATAACACAGTTTTGCACCGTCGCCAAGCAGTAAAATCGGTTTTCCAAAAGAAAGCAGTTTGGCTTTCAGTTCATCGGTCGAGATCGCTTCATCATCGCTTACACGTTCAAATCCACCGTTTTCCACGTTGAAACACGCAGTGTACACCTGGCGGCAACGCGCATCCATTGCGGCACAAGCAATCCCTTGAAAACCAATATGTTCTGCGTTGCGCGCAATGGCCGCCAAGGTGGAGACCCCTACACACGGTTTGTTGTGCGTAAACGCCAACCCCTTTACAGCCGACACGCCGATGCGCACGCCCGTGAAGGAGCCCGGTCCTGCCGCCACCGCCAAACGATCGATATCCGAAAACGCAATGCCTGCTTGTGCCAGCATACTTTCGGTCATCGGCATCAACGTTTGGCTGTGTGTCAGCGCGGTGTTATTATATGCCGATGCCAGCACAACACCGTTTTCCACCACGGCGCAAGAGGCAGGTCCGGCCGAAGTTTCAAGTGCCAATATCTTCATATCCTTCCCCCTCGATCGTAATGCGGCGATCATCACCGCCGCCGGACGTGATGGTTACACGAACCGTGCGTTCCGGCAAAGCCGCTTCGATGTTTTCGCTCCACTCCACCGCCAGAATACATCCCATATCGATATACTCAAAAAAACCGGTGGAATACAAATCGTCCCATCCGCTGACGCGGTACATATCAAAATGCACCAAAGGAGGTTGTCCGCCGTATTCGTGTACCAACGCAAAGGTGGGGCTGGACACTTCGGCTGTAAGCCCGAGCCCTTGTCCATACCGCGCACAAATGCGGTTTTTCCCATTCCCAAACCGCCGCAAAATGCCACAACCGTGCCGCCTGAAAGCGTTCTTGCAAACCGTGCCGCAATTTCCTCGGTTTGCGCCACAGAATGACTGTCATACACCATGCGAACCGCCTCCTTTCGTGTTTTTTCTCAAACCACATACAGTATAACACATATTTTTGAAAAATCAAAGGTTTATTGCATATATCCCTAAAAAATGCAATACCCTTTAAGGGACAAACATGCGATGGTGAGGTGTGTGCGGTATGGCAACGTTGCGAAGGTATCTGTTTTGCTTTTGGCGACAGAGCAATAAGCCTCTCATTTTCTTGTGCACACTCTGTTCTGTGTACGGCATACTGCTGATATATTCAACCGATGTTGCGAAAGGGTACGTTACGCAACCGCTGGCTTGTGTTGTCGGTTTATTGCTTGCGCTGTACGTTTCACAACTGGACTATCATCAGGTGTGTCACCGATGGCTTTGGTTTGCGTTACCGTCCCTGCTTCTCGTCTGTCTGACCTTCACACCGCTTGGGTTTAATGCCACAGGAACAGACGACACCGCGTGGCTCGGATTGCCGTTTGGTTCTGACACACCGTTCATCACCTTTCAACCATCGGAGTTTTTGAAAATCGCTTTTATTCTCACATTTTCCCGACATTTACAAAATGCAAGTGAACGCCTTAACCGTCCCTCTACCCTATTCCTGTTATGCGCACATGCCGCCTTGCCGATTACGTTGGTGTTTTTGCAGGGGGACGACGGAACGGCAGTGATCTTTCTGCTGATTACCGCCATCATGTTGTTTTCGGCAGGGGTGCATTGGGGCTATTGCGGTGGTGCGGTTGCCGCATTTGTGTTTGCCTCCATTGTGTTGTGGAAAACGCTGGACGAATCAAAACGCGGACGTTTTTGGGCACTGATTCATCCCGAACAGTATTTAGACACGTATGGGTGGCAACAATACCGTGCGCTGATTTCCATCGGTAACGGCGGTTTGTGGGGCACAGGATACCAAAAGGGCGGCACACTCTCTCTTTTTGCACGCAACAACGATTTCATCTTCACGGAAGCGGCGGAAGAATTCGGGTTGGTTGGTGCATGGCTCGTGTTGGTCTTTTTGCTGGGAGTCATACTGCTGATTCTCTTCATCGCGTTACGAGCCGAGGATGCGCTGGGGCGGCATTTGTGTTTGGGTTTGGCAGGGTTGATTGCATCCCAAGCGGTTATCAATATCGGCATGAATCTGCGGCTTGTGCCCGTGATTGGCATCACACTCCCGTTTTTCAGCGCAGGCGGCAGTGCGGTGCTGGCGCTGTATCTCGGGATCGGATTGGCATTGAGCGTCCATTTTCACAGCAATGCGCAGTATAAAAGCAGGGTGTTGCAATCGTGACACCCTGCTTTTTGTATTATTTCTGCGGCGGAAAACGCCGTTTTGCGGTATAATCGGTGGCGCGAATGCGAATTACGCTGACCACACCCACCAACTTTTCATTAAAGGTAAAATCCTTGCCCGTTTGGGTTTTCATAAGGTGGGACATAAAGGTCATTTTTTCTTCGACATCTTCAACGATCTCCGCCAGACCGCGCCCCATCAGCGAGGAATACGCCATGCCGTAACGGCACGCCACGTCCCCTTCAAAGGGTTCCAAATCGCATTCCATTTCAAAGAACACCTTCGGGTTTTGCCGCATCAAGTCAATCTTACGTCCGCGGCACGCACCATGAAGATACAAGGTGAGTTCGCCGCTTTCCATTGTATACCCGTAATTCATCGGAACGACGTAGGCTTCATCGCCGTCCACCAAACCGATATGCACCACTTTGCATCGGTCCAAAATGCCGCAAATTTCCGCCATATCCGTCACTTGTCGTTCCCGTCTTGTCATACCGTTCATGTTTAAACACCTCACTTTATTTCTGTGCGCGCACAAGACGCGCCACGCTCTCATCTGTGATTTTTTACGGAGAAGAATCAAGCATCATTTTATGAATAGTTTTTAAAATTTTTTTTTGTTTTTTCATTTTGTAGTTCTTTATCTA